>PUKL01000123.1 GCA_003552275.1 Mollicutes bacterium | reverse complement strand
TGGACGCCGTCATCGTCCCGGGACTCGTCTATGACGACGCCTTGTATCGTCTGGGTTATGGGAAAGGTTATTACGACAACTTCTTGAGGGACTACAAGGGACTCTCCGTGGGGGTCTGTTTCGAGAAGTTCCGGATGGAGGCCCTACCTTCCCGGAGCCATGATGTCCCCGTGGATATGCTAGTGACCGACAATCAGATCTATGAAAGTAGGCATGACGATGTATAGCGTTGTGATACTCGCGGCCGGAGAAGGCAGCCGCATGGAAGATATGAGTGTGAACAAGGTCCTTTTCAATCTCAATCACAAATCGATACTCGAACGGGCGATGGGATGGTTCAAAGAAGACACCCTCTGTGAAGAGATCATTCTCGTGGTCGCCGCGGATGATATGGAATACATGCGTGGGCACTACAAGGCCACCACATATGTGGAAGGCGGAAAAACACGAAGAGAGAGCGTCCATGCCGGGCTCAAACACGTGAACTGCCCCTATGTCATGATCCATGACGGGGCGAGGCCCTTCATCGGCACAAACACCATCAAGACATTGCTCGGAGCCTTGGGTGACACGGGGGCGGCATCGCCCGCCTTGATCATCGACGAGACCCTGAAACGCGTGGAGGACGACATCGTCATCGAACATTTGGACCGCGAGGGCATCCATCGGATTCAGACGCCACAAGCGTTTGACACGGACCTGATCCGGAAAGCGCACGAGGAAGCGGAAAAGAAAAAGCTGGAAGCGACTTGTGATGTGACCCTCCTGGAAGAGACACTCGGGGTGAAGGCCCGGATAGTCAAGGGCCATCCTTTCAACATCAAACTGACCCGTCCCGAAGACGTGCCCTTGTTGGAGATGATAGCGGATGCAGAGGATTGGACAAAGTAGGGACATTCATCGGCTGACAAGTGGGAAATCGCTTGTTTTGGGGGGAATCAGAATTCCGTCCCCTTATGCTGTCGATGCCCATAGCGACGGTGATTGTCTATTGCACGCCATTGCCGAGGCCATGCTCGGGGCCTTGGCGCTCGGGGATCTCGGAAAGCATTTCCCCGACACCCCCGGAAAGGATGAAGGACGCGACTCCGCCAAGATGCTGGAGACGGTCTATGACATGGTGCAAAAACAGGGATTCCATCTCGGCAATCTCGATGCGACTGTGCATCTGGAAAGGCCGAAACTCGCTTCCCATATCGTTCCGATGCGAAAACGCATCGCCGAGATTCTCGGCGTCGCGACCGAGAAGGTGAGTGTGAAAGCGACACGCGGTGAGAAGGTGGGCCCCATCGGCAAGGAAGAGGCGATCATGGCCGAATGTGTCCTCCTTTTGGAAAAGACGAGCAGGATCGAGTTCCTGCGAAAGCGGACAAGCGACAGAAAGCAGGTGTGAAGATGGATGAATTGAAGCAAGAGAAACTCGAGACCGTCGAGACGGAACACGGCACGGTCACTCTGGTCAGGGATTTTAAGGAAGCGTTCGAATTGAAGGCGTTCAATGAACGTTATGTTGACTATCTCGACCATTATAGCTACATTGTGGGGGATGTGAGCGGAGAAAAACTCCGGCTGAAGGGATTCGCCCAGAAGGACAAAGACAAGATTTTCGACTATCTGATGGAATCGACGACCCCGAATTCCCCTTATTTCATCCTCAAACGCGTCAAGAAGGGTTGAGGATATTTGCGCGTTTCTCACCACAAAAACGCCTCCATCATGTATAATGCCCATAGAAAAGAGGTGTCATCACCATGGAACAAAAAGAGATGGAAGAACAAGTCAAAAAAGTCATCGAGAAGATCCGTCCCTACATCAACCGGGACGGTGGCGATATCCGGTTTGTGAAACTTGTCGACGGCGTCGTCTATGTCGAACTCACCGGGGCCTGCGTCGGGTGCGCCCTTGTGGACACGACGCTCACCGAAGGTGTCGAAGCACTCCTTCTCGAAGAAGTGCCGGGCGTCATCGGTGTCGAACATATCTAATCCAAGGACGGAGTGAAGAACATGGCGGAAAAGGATATGACAAAGCTTCCCGAGGAATACGCCGACGATCGCGTCAATGACACGAAGACCCGGGACGTCGTCGTCAAGATGATGAAAGAACGCGGTGTGGAACTCTCCGATATCGCGGCCATCACATACGGTCTGCAAGGCAAGTACATCCCCGACCTTTCGGAAAAGACCTGTCTGGAACACGTCGAACGGGTCGTCATGAAACGCGAGGTCCAAAATGCGATCCTCACCGGTCTCGAACTGGACAAGCTTGCCGAGAGCGGTGCGATGAGCGAACCCTTGCGGGGGATGCTTTTGGAGGATTACGGTCTGTACGGCATCGACGAGGTGTTGGCCTTGGCCATCGTCAACGTGTATGGCTCCATCGGGTTCACGAATTTCGGGTATGTGGACAAGACGAAACCGGGGATCATCAAGAAACTCGATGAAATCGGTAAGAACACCGACCAGTGTCACACCTTCCTCGATGACATTGTCGGTGCCATCGCCGCCGCGGCAGCGAGTTCCATCGCCCACCGTTACGCCGATTGATAGCGCCCGCGGGCGCTATTTTTATGGGTTCAAAGCATCATGGACAAATGGGAAATCGCTAAATAAAGCCGAATTAGTTTTTTCATCCGATCAAGAGGGGCCTTCGGGGCCCATCCTTGTTTTCCCCTTTGCATTTGTGTGCTATACTGAAAACAGCTTTCATGGAGGTGCCGTCATGCGAAAAGGTGATGTCGTACAAGGTGTGGTCATAGCTATCAAACCCTACGGAGCTTTCGTCGATGTCGACGGGCGGAAAGGCCTTGTCCATATCTCCGAGGTCGCGCATGATTACGTCTATGACATCGAGGATTTCCTCCGGAAGGGCAAGACCTACAAATTCAAGATTCTCTCGATTGACGACGAGGGAAGACTCTCTTTGAGCAGGAAAGCTCTCAGAAAACAGACGAGGCGGATGAATGTGACACTGTCAGCGGGATTCGCCCCGTTGAAAGAGAAGCTTCCCGATTGGATCCGTGAATGGTACGAGAACAATCCCCCCATGGAAAGCGAGGCTGAGACAGATGATTGATGTGAGACTTGAACATGTGAGGCCCTTTGTCGAAGACGAGACAAGGACCAACGATCTTAAAACAAGGTTGAAAGAAGCCAAAAAGGCCTTACAAGAGAAGAAAGGTCCGGGCAGTGCCTTCACCGGTTGGGTGGATCTTCCGGCACGGACAAGGCAAGAACTGGATCGTATCCGTGTGCTGGCGGCTCGGCATCGTGAGATGAGCGATGTGTTGTTGGTGATCGGCATCGGCGGCTCCTATCTCGGTGCCCGGGCGGCACTGGAAGCCCTGGATGCCTATTTTCCGCATGACGATGAGCCCGAGGTCATTTTTGCCGGCCACAACATTTCCGGAGAATATTTGGAGGATCTGCGCGATTATCTATCGGACAAGCGGTTTTCCATCAATGTCATCAGTAAATCCGGCACCACCACCGAACCGGCCATCGCCTTCCGCTTTTTCAAGCGCCTCTTGGAAGAGAGATTCGGTGCGGATGAGGCCAAAGAACGCATCGTGGCCACGACGGACGCTTCGAAAGGCGCTCTACGGACATTGGCGGACAAGGAGGGCTACGAGACTTTCGTCATTCCCGACGATGTCGGCGGCCGTTACAGCTTTTTGACCCCCGTGGGACTCTTCCCCGTGGCCTTCAAAGGTCATGACATCGAATCGATGCTCGATGGGGCCGAGAACGCACGAGAGAGATATTTCACCGATTCCGAAGGGATGAATCCGCTCGATGCTTATGTGATGTACAGAAATGCCTTGTACGAGTCCGGAAAGAAGATTGAACTCTTCGTCCACTATGAGCCGAAGTTCCGTCATCTGTCCGAATGGTGGAAACAACTCTTCGGTGAAAGTGAGGGGAAAGACGGGAAAGGGCTGTTTGTGGCCAGTGCGAGCTTCACGACGGACCTCCATTCCTTGGGTCAATACATCCAAGACGGAGAAAGGCACCTCTTTGCGACGGTGTTTTCCGTCAAGGAACCGAGAAGAGTGAGTGTCATCCGGGAGGAGAAAAATGACAGCGACAATCTGAACTATCTTGCCGGGACCACCGTCGACACCGTGAACAAAAAAGCGATGGAGGGAACCCTCATCGCCCACGAAAGCGGAAACGTACCTTCGATCGTCATCGAGACGGACAAGATGGACGCTTACACATTCGGTCATGTCATCTATTTCTTCGAACTCGCTTGCGCCTTGAGCGGTTATGTGCTCGGTGTCAACCCCTTCGACCAACCGGGGGTGGAAGCCTACAAACGGAACATGTTCGCCCTCCTCGGCAAGAAAGGTTTCGAGGACCGGGCCGAAGAGTTGGCAAAGCGCATGAAAAAAACACGTTGATCACGTGTTTTTTTCTATGCTGTCCTTGTCGAAGATACGGAATCTCGCCTTTTTCCCCGTGGCGGAGACTCCGATGGTCCTCGTCTTCTCGAAGCATTCACCGTCGCATTGGGCCACTTCCGGAGAGAACATCGTCGCTTTGACATGACGCGCCTTCTTGGTGAAGATGTAGCGGCGGAGCTTGGTGTGGAGCCCCAGATAGACACTGAGAAAGATCAAGAAGATCATGAGCCGGTGCACCCTGTGGACAACGACGACCTGCAGTTCGTCTTCTTCTATGCGGGCGTCGGGAGAAACACGCATGCCGCCGCCGATGTATTCGCCGCTGTTGATGTTGATGAGATAGGCCTTCTTGAACTTGTGCATTTCTCCGTCGATCTCGACTTCCATGTATTTGGGCCGGTAGGTGAGAAAGGTGCGCAAAGCGGCGAAAAAATAGGATAGGATGCCGGAGCGTGAGCTTTTGCTGACGCGGTGGGCGATCGCCCCGTCCATGCCGAGACCGGAACCGTTCACGAAGAAGCGGCTTTTACGGTCATGACGCATGCGGAGGATCGGTTGGGTCTCCGGTTTCTGTTTCTTCAGGGAACGGAGAAAATCGTTGCCTGACCCCACGCCCATCAGATGGATCTCTCTGGGCAACCGCAGATTGTAGGTGTCGTTCACAAAAGTGTTGATGGTGCCGTCACCCCCGAGCAAGAGGAGTTTGACGTCGTGAGGAGCCTCTTTGATGTATTGTTCGACATCTTTGATCTTCAAAAGACTCTTCAAACGGAACGGGACATTGTTCCGTTTGAAACGGTTGACCAGACGTTTGGTGAGCCATCTCGCTTTTCGGTTTCTCGAGAGGGGATTGTATAGTATAATATACATCAAACTCATCCTCTGCGGGGGTTATACCCAATTATAGCACGAATATTGACATCCATGCAGTCCACACGTAAGTTTATCACGGTATGAAGGAGGTGGGGGCTTTGCGTAGCGAACGTATCGTAAACAACCTGCAAGAGACGGAAAAACTGGCCCAAGAGCTTGCCGAACATGTGGGAAAGGGCTTTGTTATTGGCCTTGAAGGTGACCTGGGCGCCGGAAAGACCACCTTCACGAAATATTTGGGCAAGGCTCTTGGGATCCGTGATACCATCAATTCACCCACCTTCACGATCATGAAGGTCTATGAGAACGACCCGCCGCTCTATCATATCGATGCCTACCGTCTTGAAGGTGATGTTCCGGACCTCGACCTCGAGGAATACATCATGGATGACGGCGTCGCGATCATCGAATGGTACAAGAACATCGAGACCATCCTCCCCGACGCATTTCTTTCGATCGAGTTCGAGTGGCTCGGGGAAACCAAGAGGAGATGCGTGATCGAAGGGAGGGGGCATTATGCGGAAATCGCCGCTACGCTTGGTGATTGACACCGCCACCGACTATCTTTATGTCGGATTGTTCGCAGGTGCTTCACCAAAAGAAGAACACCACCGAAGGGGGAAAAGGGACCATTCGGTGCATCTGATGAAAAAAGTCGAGGCTGTCTGCTCGGCTGGGGGAATCACCCCCGACGAGCTCGACGGCATCGTTGTCGGTGTCGGCCCCGGAAGCTACACCGGTGTGCGCATCGGTGTGACAGTCGCGAAGGTTCTCGCCTGGACACTCGGGAAACCTCTATATACGGTCAGTTCTTTGGCGCTCATGGCGAGCGGAACCGAAGGACTCGTCCTTTCTTGTGTCGATGCCCGGAGAGGGAACGCCTTTTTGGGCCTATACGAAGTCGGCCCGACAAAGATGGAAGTGGTCGAAGAGGATAGACACACTGACTTGGAGGCCTTCATCAAGGGACTTCCCACCAATCCGCGGGTCATGACCGAAGGTCGACCGGACCTTCACCGTTTGGAGGCGGGAGGATTCTTGGACAAGGCCGAGAACATCCACGCGGTGGCTCCGAACTATCTTCGCCGGACGAAAGCTGAAAGGCAGAAGGATTCCCAAACATGAAGATTCGTCCCCACAATCCGGAAGATGTTTCTTCCATATTGAGACTCGCCAAGGAGGCGCTTCCCGGTCGCATGGACCGCGGAGATCTCTCGGTGGATGCATCCATGCAATGTCTGGTCGCAGAACAAGACGACATTCTCGTCGGTTTCATCGTGTATACGATTTCTCGGCCGCAGGCCGAGATACTGCATATCGCCGTTGAAAAGACCATGCGGAAGAAAGGGTATGGCAAAGCCTTGATGGAACATGTCCTTTGGCAATGCCGCCGACAAGGGCTAGAGATGGTCACATTGGAGACAAAGAAGGACGACCGCTATCTGGCAGAGTTCTATGAACGTTTCGGTTTTGCGGCGGTCGCGACAAGAAAGAACTACTATCAAACGGGCAAAGATGCCGTATTGATGGTGAAAAGGTTGGAAAGGAGCATTACCGATGAAAGTGTTGGCGATAGAGACAAGCTGCGATGAGACAAGCGCCAGTGTGAACATCGACGGCAAGCGGATTCTCAGCAACATCGTACATTCGCAGATCGATCTGCATCAAGCTTTCGGCGGCGTGGTGCCGGAAATCGCATCACGCGAACATATCAAACGAATCACCGTCATCATCGAGAAGGCCTTGGAAGAAGCCGCCACCGCCAAAGAAGAGATCGACCTCGTAACCGTGACCAAAGGCCCGGGACTGATCGGCAGTCTCTTGGTCGGTGTGAATGCCGCCAAGGCGTTCGCTTTTGCCCGCGGGATTCCCGTGGTCGGGGTCCATCATCTGGCCGGTCACATCTATGCCAACAGTATCGACCATGAACTCCGTTTCCCCCTGCTCGCACTCATCGTCTCCGGTGGGCACACGGAACTCGTCATCATGCAAGACCACTATCGGTTCGAAAAAATCGGCGAGACCGCCGATGACGCGATCGGTGAGGCCTATGACAAAGTGGCCCGTGTCCTCTCTTTGGGTTATCCGGGAGGACCCGTCATCGACCGCTTGGCGCGCAAGGGGAATCCCACCTATCCGATGCCGCGCATCACACCCCCGACAAAGTACGGTTTCAGCTACAGCGGCCTTAAGAGCCATATGATCAATCTCATCCACAAACTGAACAACCGCAAGGAGACGATCCGTCCCGAGGACATGGCCGCGAGCTTCCAAAAAGCCGCTGTCGCCCATCTCATCGACCAAAGTGTCCGGGCCTTTCGCGACCATGATGCGAAGATGTTCGTCGTGGCGGGAGGCGTCGCTGCGAACAGCCACCTTCGCGAGAGGGTTGAGGAGGCTTTCCAAGACGTCCCTTATATCATGCCGGCCTTCGAGTACTGCACGGACAACGCCGCCATGATCGGGGTCGCCGGTTATCATCGCTATCGGCTCTTCGGTGAGGAAGAGGGAATGGCGATGAACGGCCATTCCCGTCTTGATCTCACTTGATCCAAGCGATCCAAGATGTGCTCGATTCGGAATAGGATGTCAAATCACTTGTCGAGTTTCATGATAGCCGGCAAGGGGTCTTCATACGGACATGCGAGATCCACATGGACGAGAATCTTGTCAAGAGCTTCAGCGTAATGTTCCGGGATTCATTTTTGCGGAACCTCCCTTCCCCATGTATAATGGACGAGAAAGGCGTGAGCGATCATGGAAGACAAAAATTTCATTCGCAAGATCATCGAAGACGACTTGCAGAGCGGAAAGCATGAAAGGCCCATAACCCGGTTCCCGCCCGAACCGAACGGTTTTTTGCATCTGGGGCATGCCCGGGCCATCATCATGAACTATGTCCTCGCGAAAGATTACAACGGAGACTTCTATCTGCGGTTCGACGACACCAACCCCTTGACCGAAGACACCCTCTATGTCGAGGCGATCAAACGGGATATCGCTTGGCTCGGCTGTGAATGGGATGAGCTGTTTTTTGCGAGCGACTACTTCGACACCATGTACGAACGGGCGATGCGCTTGGTGAAAAAGGGGCTCGCTTACGTATGTGACCTGTCAGCCGAAGAAATCAGAAAAACACGCGGCGACCTCACCACCCCGGGAGAAGAGAGCCCTTATCGCGACCGACCGGTGGAAGAGAACGTGAGGTTGTTCGAAGCCATGAAAAACGGCGAGTTCGCCGACGGAGAAAAGGTCCTCCGGGCCAAGATCGACATGAAGAGTCCCAACATGAACATGCGGGACCCCGTGATCTACAGGATCCAACGGGAAAGGCATCATAACACCGGCGACAAGTGGTGCATCTACCCGATGTATGATTTCGCCCATCCGTTGGAAGACGCCATCGAGGGTATCACGCACTCACTGTGCAGTCTGGAGTTCGAGGATCATCGTCCGCTCTATGATTGGTTCGTCAAGCATTGCGAGATGGAGAATGTCCCGCGTCAAATCGAGTTCGGAAAGCTCAAGATCGCCGACCAAATAGTGGGAAAGCGCTACATCAGGCAACTTGTGGAGGAAGGCATAGTGGACGGTTGGGACGATCCCAGGCTGGTGACGCTTTCCGCTCTGCGCCGCCGTGGCGTTCCGCCGCAAGCGATCCACAATTTTGTCCGAGCCTTGGGGCTTCCGAAATCCGAAGGCGAAACGGAACTCCACATGCTCGACGAATACATCCGTGATCATCTGAAAGTCCACGCCCGGCGCATCCATGCGGTTCTCGATCCTATCAAGGTCGTGATCACCAATTATCCCGAAGGGAAATCGGAAAAGCTGCAGGCTCCCTTCAACCGGGAGAACGAAGCATTGGGGACGCGCGAAATCACTTTCAGCAACACCCTCTACATCGACCGCGAGGATTTTTTGGAGGAAAAACCCAACAAGAAATGGAAACGGCTCTCTTTGGGTCTTGAAGTCCGACTCATGCATGCATATTTCATCAAAGCGCATGAAGTCGATTACGACGCTTCCGGTCGTGTCAAGACCGTATATGCGACCTATGACCCCGCAACGAAGAGCGGGACGGGTTTCAAGGACAGAAAGCCGAACGGCACCATCCATTTCGTGGATGCAATGAATTGCGAGCCCGCCGAGATCCGTCTTTACGACACTCTGTTTGCAGACGACCATTCCGACAGGCTCATCGCCGAACGCGTGAACAAACAATCCAAGATTGTGAAAGAGGGCTTCATTGAAGGAGGCCTCACACCGAAAACCGGCGAATCCTATCAGTTTGTGCGCACGGGATATTTCACCGTCGATGAGGATTCAACCGACGAGGCGCTCGTTTTCAATCGCACGGTCGCGTTGAAATCGTCATTCAAACCAAAAAAATGAATCTTTTCCTTGCATTATTCGCCAAATGATGTATTATGGGTAAGGAACTTAAACGAAACATCGTACCGCAGGAACCGGAATTCGCACCTTCCATTCTTGGGAACGACACGTAGTTTAAGGAATACTTTGAAAAGAATGGAGGGACACACGACATGACCGGAACAGTAAAATGGTTCGACGCCGAAAAAGGCTTCGGCTTCATCACCACTGACGAAGGTACAGACGTCTTCGCACACTACTCACACATCAACATGGACGGCTTCAAAACACTCGAAGAAGGCGAAAAAGTGACCTTTGACGTGGTTGAAGGCCAAAAAGGCCCCCAAGCCGAAAACATCGAAAAAGCCTAAGCAACATGTCGATTCCGATCCTTGTGATCGGTAACGTCAAAAACAAAGCACCCACCGGGGGGAACCCGGTGGGTGTTTTTCTTGAGATACACGATGATGTTTCCACTTTTTCATATGGCTTTTCGAAGACTCACTCAGCAATTGTCGGGTCGTGGAAACGGTTCTTTTTCAGTTCCTTGTACAACATGACGAAGCCGAGAACGAGCAGCCCCGCCCCGAGCAGTTCGAGCGTCTCTTCCACCAGATAGTCCATGAAGTAATAACCAAGGTTCTTGTCGCGTTTTTCGATGGTCTCGTTGGCGATGCGCCATGTGTCGATGGTGTCGAAGCCGAGTCTATGGATGAGGTGTTGTCCGAAACGCATGTACTAATCTCTTACGTGACGGGTGGCCGAGAAGAAGGCGGCGACACCGTAGAATCCATAACCGAAGAGGATGGGAATAAGGGCTTTCTTGTGACGGAGGAGGACCTTGCGCAAGAGCCAAAGCGAGATCACCATCAAAAAAGCCATGAGAGCATAAGTGGAGACTTCCACAGCGATCGCCGGAGGAGATCTCAACGTGTCTTCCCAACCGAGAATGTGACCGAAAAATCGCCGTAGCCAGTATCTCGTGTTCAAGGTGTCCTCAAGAAACAACAACAAAGTGGCAACACCCCAGAGAAAGAAAGCGCGCGCCCGGTGTGTCTCCGAGGCGTTCTTCAACGCTTTCGAGGTGAAAAAGAGGCAAATTGTGGCGACAAAAAGGAAGATCCACTGCACGTTTTCGGTGAAACTGCCTTGTGTGGATATGAAATACCAAAAGAGCGGCACTTCGAAACGTTTGATGTCAAAAAGACCCGTGACGGATTTCATGATCGTCTGCGAGTTGAAAAGATTCAAAATATCGACCATGATGATGATGGCCGTCGTCACCAGCAAATATCCTATGAACAGCCGGAGTATCCAACGAGTCGAGAAGAAACGTTCCACAAAACCGCTCCCATCTTGAGAATATCGCACATCTCCCATTATAGAGAAGATATGGTCCCAATTGCAATATCCGCGAGAAAAAACCCGCTATTCGCATCGGATCATGTCTCTTGAAATCCATCGCTCTCTCTTTGGCGGCGTCGGCGTAACGGGCACAAGCAACCTATCCGACAAAAGAGCGAGGGCCTTTTTCCATGCCGAAAGGGGCAATGGTTTTCTTTGACCATTTGTGTGGGAATACCTCGCCGTTTTTGATATAATTTTCATAGGTGATTTTTATGGACCCCTTGTTCAACGGACTCAACGAAACACAAAGGAAGGCGGTCAAGACGACCGAAGGTCCGGTGATGGCCATCGCCGGCGCCGGAAGCGGTAAAACGAGCGTCTTGACACGACGCATCGCCCATATCATTCTCCATCTCGGCGTCCCCAAGAACAACATTCTCGCCATCACCTTCACGAACAAGGCCGCCGACGAGATGAAGATGCGCATCGCCGGTCTCCTTTCGACATCCACCCGCGGTATGTGGATCTCCACTTTCCATGCCATGTGCTCACGGATTCTCCGCGACCATATCGACCGTCTGGGATATTCCCGGAATTTTTTGATTATAGATGACGACGATGTCAAACAGATGATCAAGATTGTCATGAAAGCGTTGGATATCGATGTGAAGACCATACCACCTGCAAGGGTGAAACCCCATCTTCTGGCCATGAAATCCGACCCCTCCCGGGTCGAAAACTACGAAGAACCACTGAAAAGTCATCTTAAAAGGATCTTTCCGGAATACCAAAGGCGACTCAAAGCGAACAATCTCGTCGATTTCGAGGATCTCTTGATTTTGACCATTCGGCTGCTCGAGCGGGAACCCGCTGTCCGTGAACATTATCAAAGGCAGTTCGAATACATCCTCGTCGACGAGTTCCAGGACACGAACGACCCGCAATACCGGCTCATCCGCCTGCTTTCCGACGAAAAGGAGAACGTCTTCATCGTCGGCGACGAGGACCAGAGCATCTATGCTTTCCGCGGCGCGAACATCGAGAACATCAAAAAGTTCCAAAAAGACTATCGGGATGTGAAGACCATCCTCCTCGAACAGAACTACCGGAGTACGAACACCATCCTGAAAGCCGCGAACCAGATCATCCGCGCCAACAAGGACCGGATTGAAAAAAACCTCTTCTCCACGCGTGGCGAAGGGGAGAAGATCCATTTCTTCAAAGGTTTCTCGCATCGCGATGAAGCCGAGTATGTCGCCGAGACCGTGAAGAGGCTCCAAAGGCAAGGGGTGGCCTATGACGACATGGCCGTGCTCTATCGCGCCAACAACACCTCGAGGACCTTCGAAGAGGTCTTCATGCAGCGGCGTCTCCCCTACAAGGTCATCGGCAGTCTCAGCTTCTTCCAACGGAAGGAGATCAAGGACATCGTGGCCTATCTCCGCCTCATCGTGAATCCCGATGACGATTACAGCTTCCTCCGTGTCGTCAACGTTCCCAAGCGCGGCATCGGTGCGAAAACCGTAGAGAAGCTCGCCGCCCACGCCGAAAAAAACCATACGAGCCTCCATGGTGCGATCAAGGATACGGACCTTTCACTTTCCAAAAACGCCAAGAAGAAACTGATGAAATTCCGCCGACTCGTCAACGACTTTCAAAAACGCCTGGAAACAACGGATTTCAACGTTTTCCTCGATGAGCTCGTCAAAGAGAGCGGATATCTCGCCCACCTCGAAAACGACGATATGGGCGAAGTCCGCCATGAAAACATCCTCGAACTCAAAAGCATGATCAAAGAGACCGAAGCCCGCCACGAAGTCTCCGACAAGGAGACCCTCCTGACGTACGTGTTGGAGGATATCGCCTTGAAAAGCCAAGAGACCGAGGAGGTCGAGGCGGATTCCGTATCGCTCATGACCATCCATGCGGCCAAGGGGTTGGAGTTCTCCGTCGTGTTTCTCGTCGGGGCCGAACAAGGCCTTTTCCCACTCTTCCGCTCCCTCGACGACCCCAAAGAACTCGAAGAGGAACGCCGTCTCATGTATGTCGCCGTGACACGCGCCAAAGACCGTCTTTACATCACGAACGCCAAACAACGACAATGGTATGGGGAGACACTCATGAATCATGACAGTGTCTTCTTGCGGGCGATCGATCCCGAACTCTTGAAGCTCGAAGGACTCAATCGCGAACAAGCCGAGAATGAAGCGCGCTACACCATGGACTACAATCGTTCGCGAAAGATGCGCGCCAAGCGTCAGAGCGTGAACTACGGTAAAAGGGACAACGACCTGCGTCAAGGCGACAAAGTCATCCATAAAACCTTCGGAGAAGGCCTCGTCGTGAGTGTGGCGGCCGAACAGTGTGTGGTGGCCTTTGCGAAAGAACATGGGTTGAAGACACTCATGAAGAACCATCCTTCCATTACCAAGAAGAAAGGTGAGAGCCATGAGTGATACCGCCAAGAAACGGATCGAAGAACTCACGGAACGGATCAATCGTCATGATTACGAGTACCATGTGCTCGACAACCCCACCATCAGCGACATCGAATACGACCGGCTTGTACAAGAACTCGTCGAACTCGAGCGGAAATACCCCGAACACGCCCGCGAAGACTCCCCGACAAGACGAATCGGCGGGGAAGTGCTGGAAGGTTTCGCGAAAATCGAGCATACTGTTCCCATGCTGTCGCTCGCGAACGCTTTCGATGCCGACGAACTCCGGGCTTTCGACCAAAGACTCAAAAAACTCGCCGACGATTTCAGCTATGTCGTGGAACCGAAGATCGACGGTCTGGCGGCCAGTCTCCTCTATGAAGAGGGTGAGTTCGTCCGTGCCGCCACCCGCGGCAACGGCACGGTGGGGGAAGACGTCACCCACAATGTGCGGACCATAAAGAGCGTACCGCTCAAACTCCGAGAGCCCGTGACCATCGAGGTCCGGGGAGAGATCTTCATGCCGAAAGCGGCGTTCCTTTCCTTGAACGAGACCAGGAAACGGCAAGATAAGGAGCTTTTCAAAAATCCGAGGAACGCGGCGGCCGGCAGTATCCGACAACTCGACAGCCGGATAGCGGCGCAAAGGTCGTTGGACATGTTCGTCTACGGCCTCGCCGAACGCGATGAAGAGGCGCAAATCCCTCAGAGCGAAGTCTTGAAACGCTTGCAGGAGTTGGGTTTCAAGGTGAACGACAGAATCATGAGGGCCCGTGACATCGACGAGGCCATCCGCCTTTGCGAGAAGTTCGAGTCCTTGCGCACGGACCTCCCCTATGACATCGACGGCGTCGTCGTCAAAGTGGACGAGAGGCCCTTGTACAAGACAATCGGTTACACGGCGAAAAGTCCTCGTTGGGCCATCGCCTACAAGTTCCAAGCCGAGGAGACGATGACCCGGATCGAAAACATCCGGCTTCAGGTCGGCCGGACCGGTCAAGTGACCCCGGTCGCCCATCTTGCCCCCGTCGAAATTGCCGGCAGCACTGTCGCCCGGGCCACGCTGCACAATGAAGAATACATCAAGGGGAAAGACATCCGCATCGGCGATTTCGTCACCATCCGCAAAGCGGGCGACATCATCCCCGAGGTCGTGGCCGTCATCGAGGAGAAACGCTCGGGCGATGAAGTGCGCTTCCGCATGCAGTCGACATGCCCCGAATGTGCGACCCCCTTGCAAAAAAGCGATACAGAGGCCGAGACTTTCTGTCCCAATCCCGAATGTCCGTCAAAAAGGGTCCAGGGTTTCATCCATTTCGCTTCGCGTGATGCGATGGATATCGAAGGCCTCGGGGTGCGCATCATAGAACATTTCCACAATGAGGGCTTCATCAGATCGATTCCCGACATCTATCGTCTGCATCGCCACAAGGAAGAACTCGTGGGGTTGGCCCGTTTCGGCAAGAAGAGTGTCGAGAAACTCCTCGCCAACATCGAGGCGTCAAAAGAGAGAAGTCTCGAAAAACTCCTTTTCGGCCTCGGCATCCGCCATGTCGGAAAGAAAACAGCGGAAAGCCTGGCTAAGCGGTTTCCCAGTATTGAACAGCTGCGCGGGGCCGATTATGACGACATCCTTGCGGTTACCGATGTCGGGGAGAAGATCGCGGCCAGCATAAAAGCGTATTTCGAAGATGAGAATAATCTCAAGATGCTCGAAGAGCTCGGCTCTCTCGGAGTGAATATGCACCACAAAGATGACAGCGGGACGGGAGGACACCTCGAGGGGTTGACGTTTGTCCTCACGGGCAGTCTTTCCGCCATGAGCCGACAAGAAGCGCAAAAGAGGATCAAAGCCCGGGGAGGGGATGTCACCTCTTCGGTCTCCAAGAACACCGACTACGTCTGTGTGGGGGAAAACCCCGGAAGCAAGCTCGAGAAAGCCCGTTCTCTCGGTGTGACAATCATCGACGAGAAAAGGCTCTTGGACTTGCTCGGCGACACCGAGGAGTGAAATCGTGAAAGAGATTGTCATCAAGGGCGCCAAAGAGAACAACCTGCAGAACCTCGACATCTCCATCCCCAAGGAGAAATTCGTCGTCATGACGGGACTTTCCGGTTCCGGCAAGACTTCTTTGGCGTTCGACACCATATACAAAGAGGGGCAACGGCGATATGTCGAAAGCTTGAGTGCTTATGCCCGACAGTTCCTCGGAAACTTGGAGAAACCGGATGTGGAGTCGATCGAAGGGCTGTCTCCCGCGATTTCCATCGACCAAAAGACCACATCGAAGAACCCGCGGAGCACCGTCGGCACCGTGACGGAGATCTATGACTATCTCCGGCTGCTCTATGCCCGGATCGGCAAACCGTATTGTCCGACCCACAACGTGGAAATCGCTTCACAAAGCATCGAAGACATGACAAAGAGAGTGTTCGAACGTGAAGAGGGAAGCCGTATCGAGATTCTCGCCCCGGTCGTGTCGGGGAAGAAGGGGACCCATAAGAAGACCCTCGAGAATCTCAAGAAGGAAGGGTTCGTCCGGGTGCGGGTCGACGGAACGGTCGCAGAACTCGAAGAGGATATCGACCTCGACAAGAACAAGACGCATGACATCGAGGTGATGGTCGACCGGTTGAAGTTGCGGGAAGCCGTGCGGTCACGTCTCTACGATTCGTTGGAGACGGCGAGCCGGCTGGGAGAAGGCAAGGTCGTGGTGCTCATCAACGGTACTGCGCACACCTTCAGCGAACATTTCGCCTGTCCGCATTGCGATTTCAGCATCGGTGAACTCGAACCCCGCCTGTTTTCCTTCAATGCACCTTATGGAGCTTGTGATGCCTGCGGCGGTCTCGGCTACAACAAGAAAGTCGACCCCGACCTCCTCGTGCACAATCCAAAACTTTCGGTCTATGAAGGGGCCATCAAGGGCTGGCAGAACACCCACACCTACCATTTCAAGCAACTGGTGGTCCTCGCCGAACACTACGGCATCGATTTGCGGAAGCCTTTCAAAGCGATGACGGAGAGAGAGAGGGAGCTCATCTTCTATGGTTCCGACGAACCGTTGTCGTTCAAATTCCAAGGACGGACCTCCAAGGTCAAGCATGAGAAGTTCGACTATTACGAAGGCATCATCAACAACCTCGAACGCCGCTATGTGGAAACGACATCCCGTTTCATGCGCGAATGGATCGAGACCTTGATGACCGAGAGGACCTGCCGCAAATGTGGTGGGAAAAAGCTCAATGAAGCCGCGCTTGCCGTCAAGGTGGGCGGCATGGACATCATATCGATGACCGATCACAGTGTCCTCGGCCTTTTGGAGGTGCTCGGTACGCTCGAACTGTCGGTCACGGACAAGACGATCAGCGCCATGGTCTTGAAAGAGATCACGGAACGGTTGAACTTCCTGAAGAACGTCGGTCTGGACTATCTGACCCTCTCCCGACGCGCGGCCAGTCTCTCGGGAGGAGAAAGCCAGAGGATTCGCCTTGCCACCCAGATCGGCTCCCGTCTCACCGGTGTCCTCTATGTTCTCGATGAACCCTCCATCGGTCTCCATCAGCGCGACAACCGCCGCCTCATCTCGACCCTGAAGTCGATGCGCGACCTCGGTAACACCTTGGTCGTGGTCGAACACGACGAAGAGACGATGCAACTCGCCGACCAGATCATCGACATCGGTCCCGGGGCCGGGGCCGATGGCGGGAAACTCGTCTTCCAAGGGACCTACGATGAGATCCTCGAAGCCGAAGGCTCGATCACCGGCGATTATCTCTCGGGACGGAAGAAGATACCCGTCCCTTCCCGGCGAAGAAAACCGGGAAACGGCCATATCACGGTGAAAGGCGCACGCGAAAACAACCTGAAGAATATCGATGTCAGCTTCCCCAAGGGTGTGTTGACCGTCGTCACGGGTGTGAGCGGGAGCGGAAAGAGTTCGCTCGTCAACTTCTGCCTGTTCAAGGGACTTCACAACAAAGTGTATCCGAAAAGGCTCGATCCCGGCGATTTCGATGATATCGAAGGCCATGAGAAAATCAACAAGATCATCAATATCGACCAATCCCCGATCGGCCGCACCCCCCGCAGCAACCCGGGGACCTACACCAATGTGTTCGACGATATCCGCGATGTGTTCGCGATGACGAACGAAGCGAAGATGCGCGGCTACAAGAAGGGACGTTTCAGCTTCAATGTCAAGGGAGGGCGGTGTGAGACCTGTCATGGTGACGGGCTCATCAAGATCGAGATGCATTTCCTCCCGGATGTCTATGTGCCCTGTGAAGCCTGCGGCGGCACCCGCTACAACCGGGAAACACTGCAAGTACGTTACAAAGGCAAAAACATCGCGGAAGTCTTGGAGATGACCATCGCGGAAGCTCGCGAGTTCTTCAAGAACATCCCCAAGGCGGCCCACAAACTGCAAACCCTCATCGATGTCGGTCTGGGTTATCTGAAGATCGGCCAGCCCGCTCCGACACTCTCCGGTGGGGAGGCACAACGGGTGAAACTCGCACGAGAGCTCCATAAACGCATCACCGCGGAGACGTTCTACATCCTCGACGAACCGACGACCGGGCTGCATTCCGACGATGTGAAGCGTCTTCTCGAGGTCATCGACAACATTGTCGACCAAGGGGCCACCGTCGTCATCATCGAACACAATCTCGATGTCATAAAATATGCCGACCACATTGTCGACCTCGGACCCGAAGGCGGCGCCGAGGGTGGAGAGGTCCTTGTGGAAGGCACACCGGAAACGGTCGCAAAATGTGGGAAATCGCATACTGGAGCCTTTCTTAAGAAGGTTCTCGGGAGGTGATCCTTGATGGATGATTTCGATGAGACGGATCGTCAAGAGGAGAACGAGGACCAAGACCAAGAGGAAAAAGAAAACCATGACCAAGACAATAATCAAGAGAACGATGAAGAACGCCGGAAGCGCCATGAAAAAGAACTGAAGAAACTCCTCGAGACACTCAAGGCGCTCGAAGAGGAGAAAAAGCGGCGACGCGGAAAAAAACCGCCGCGGGTGATACGGCTCGAATTCGGCACCGCCTATCACAAGAACCCTCTTGTCAATTTCATGATGTATTATTTCATGAATCTCGTGGTGATGATCTCATTGTTGGAGCTGTTCGGGTTCGTGGAATATGACCGCTCACTCGGCTTCATCTTTCTGTTTGTCGCGACCTACACCTTTTTGGAGATGTTGTTCAGAAACTACGTCTTGTACAACCATTTCCCATTCGTCATGAACACGATGGGATTCATATTCTTTTTCGGGTATTTGACCATATTTTATATTGTAGAACACTTCATTTTTCCCGATTTGATCACATTTGAGGGTGTGACTTTCATCATAATCTTCATGGGGGCCTTCATTGTCTTCCGTTATGTCCTCGCCCACATGATCAAGCGCATCATTTTGAAAACCGTGAGGTGATCCGATGGCAATCACTGTCGCACAACTCGTCGAGGATTTCGGGTTTTCCGTCCACAGCGGAAAGAAGGGACTTCCCACCGAAATATCGAATTCGCAACTCACCCGTCCCGGGATCGAACTGGCCGGTCTTTTCGATTTCTTCGAGCATGACCGGGTGCAGATCTTCGGCAGCAAGGAAGTCACTTTCTTCAACCGGTTGGACGAGGAGGACCAAGAAATCAGGGTGGACATGCTTTTTCGCAAGAGTCCCCCCACTTTCATCTTCTCGAAGCATATCGACATTCCCGATGTCTTCCTCCGCAAGGGCGACGAATATGCGATTCCGGTGTTGAAGAGCCAACTCAGGACGAGCGAGCTTTTCAGCTCTCTCTACCAATACCTCCTCGGCAAACTTGCTCCCCGAAAGAGTGTGCACGGCACCCTCGTGGACATCAACGGTGTCGGCGTCATCATCCGGGGAAAGAGCGGTATCGGTAAGAGCGAAGTGGCTTTGGAGCTCGTGCGCCGGGGGCATCAACTTGTCGCGGACGACCGGGTGGACATCTTCGAGAGAGAGGTCGGCCATATTGTCGGAGAAGCTCCCGATCTGCTCAAAGAGCACCTCGAGATCCGCGGCATCGGCATCGTCAACGTGGTGCGTCTTTTCGGGGCCAGCGCCTACCGCCGCAACAAGGAGGTCATGCTCATCGTGGAGCTAGTTGCTTGGCAAGAGGACACGGACTATGATAGATTGGGGTTGGACCAACGGACGGAGAGGTTCTTCGACACGGAGATCCCCTTGGTCGAGATTCCCATCACCGCCGCCCGTAGCGTCCCGAGCCTGGTCGAAGTCGCGGCGATGAACACCCGTTTGCGCCATCTCGGCACCGATATGGCGAAGGATTTCACCCTAGCCGTGTCCCATGAGATTGAACGCAAGGCCAAAAACAAGAAGAAAGCGAAGTGAGGGTTATGTTCTTTTGGCTTTTGAACAACATACATGTGTACGACCCGTTGCCTAACACATTCCAGATCGGGCCGGTGGAGGTCTATTTCTACAGCCTCTTCATCGTGGCCGGGGTCATCATCGC
>PUKL01000063.1 GCA_003552275.1 Mollicutes bacterium | reverse complement strand
CGGCGTTGTAGCGTTCTTCGGTCGGTTTTTGTACTGTCATGGTCACACGTCCTTTTCTTGATAACCGTCACTTCATTATATCAAAAGGGAAACCCCATTTGTAGTGTCATTTTCGGCGGGATTATGATATAATCCTAATAACCAACACGAGGAGGGATTCGGAATGGATTTCACGACCGCCGAACTCTTGGGTTCGATCGGCCTTTCCGTCCTCGCCTATCTTTTCGGTTCGATCCCCGTATCGATCATCGTCGGCAAAATCGCCAGAGGGGTCGATATCCGTGATTACGGCTCCGGAAACCCGGGAACGACGAACGCCATCCGGGTATTGGGAAGGAAACTCGGCTTTGTCGTTTTCATCGGCGATGTCTTGAAAGGCGCGGCGATCGTCGTCATCGTGCGGGTGCTTGCCGCGAGCGGCGCTTTCGACGCTTTGTTGCATCCGCTCTTCTACGGTGTCTTGGCCTCCATGGGACACAGCTTTTCCGTGTTTCTCGGTTTCAAAGGCGGCAAGGCCGTCGCGACGACCGCGGGAGTCTTTTTGGCCTATACGCCCCTCTTGGGTGTTTTCGGTCTTCTCGGTTATGTCCTGGCTTTGCGCACCACCCACTATGTGAGTGTGGCTTCCTGCACGGGCGCCACGTTCATGTTGCTCTCGGTGCTCACGGTGTTTATCACGGGCCCCGCGCAGGATGCGGGTATCGCTTACGTCCTCGGTGTGAAGCACGATTGGTGGATGCTCGTCTTGTCCTTTCTGATCTTCGTCTTCATCTTCTATCGTCACCGCGAGAACTTCAAACGGTTGAAAGCGGGTACGGAACCGAAGAGCACGTTCTTTCAAAAGAAGGATACGACCGACAAATAAAAATCACTTCGCGGGAAGTGATTTTTTCTTTGCTATTTGTGCTGGTTCATGGCGTTCAAGACCTGACGGACCTGTTTTTCCGATGGTTTCCGGCCCATTTGGGTCATCATCGCCCGAACCATCTTCTCGTTCACCGGGGGATTCTTCTCGAGGTAGCGCTTGAAATAGCGCTGAGAGATGAAGAAACCGAGCAAAGCGCCGACGATGAGCGCTCCCACGGCGATGAGAAGTACGAAAGGCCAACTCATATGTACCACTCCTTCTTGTTTCCTCTACCATTATAGGGCATGCGACCGCAAATTACAAGAAAGAAGAGATTTGTCCGATTGTGGTTTACAAACGGACCGAAGTCGGTTAGACTATTGGCGGAAACCAAAATATCAAGGAGTGAGGACATGGCCAGACGCATCAATGAAGATTGCATCGCTTGCGGTTCCTGCGTCGACGAGTGTCCCGTCGACTGCATCTCCGAAGGCGACATCTACGTCATCGACGAAGACGCATGCATCGACTGCGGGGCTTGTGAGGAAGTCTGTCCCGTGGACGCGATCAAAGAAGTGTGATGGGAAAGGACGCGGGAGAGACCCGCGTTTTTTCATGCTTGAATGGAATTCTTCCCGTTAAGGGCCATCCGTGTGAAAAAAGGGTTACAAATCCCCGCTTCTCTTTTACAATACACCTATAAGAAAACAAGGAAAATCGCTAAGGAGGAAGAGCCATGCCCAGAAGGATCACTGAAGATTGCATCTCGAGCGGAAGCTGTGTCGAAGAGTGCCCGGTCGATTGCATCTCCGAAGGGGATGAGATCTACGTCATCGACGAGGACGTCTGCATCGATTGCGGCGCCTGCGAAGTCGTCTGCCCCGTGGACGCGATTATCGAAGTATAAAGAAAGAAGTCTCCGGCGCCGGCCGGAGACTTTTTTAAAGGGTCGCCCGTTTCAAGGAGCGAATCCTTTTTTTAAGGGCCTCCTTGTCGTCGAAGAGACTCAAGACGGTGTAGCCCACGAAGACCGCATCGGCTCCCGCCTCCTTGATGGTGCGGATGTCGTCTTCGTCGCGCACCCCCGAGCCGGCATAGATCGGGATGTCGACTTCCATCTCGTCGCGCAAGTGGGCGATGATCCCTTTGATCGTGGGAAAGGGGAGCGGGTCGTCGCTTTTCGGTTTCGCCTGCAGATAGACGAAACCGTTCACCGAAGGAATCGTCGCGAGGTCTTCGACGGGGAGGTGATGACGCACGAACGTGCTGATGGAAAGACCGTTCTCGATGAAATCCGCTTTCATTCGTTCGTCTTTGGCGCCGGCGAGGACGATGTCGAAAAAACGGTTTTGCCGGCAGAAGGCGATGAACTTTTTCACGCCGATTTTCTTCACCGTCCTCTCATAGACGAGAAGGAGGAATGTCCCGTCGGGGTGGGTTTTCCTGATTTGCGCCAAAGATTCGAGGTATTCGTCATAATCCGCCGTCGTAGCGAGGGCCTGACGCATCCTCTCGGCGATGAAGGGGCCTTCGAGGAAGGGGTCGTCACAGGGGATGTCGATCTCCACCATGTCGGCCCCCGCCTCCAGATAGACCGAAGTGAGTCGGCGGGTGTGTTTCAAGGAAGGGAAACCGTTCGAGAGATAGCAGATGAGTTTCATGTCTTCACAACCTTTCGGGACCTTCATAGGCCCGCATGATGAAGGCGGCGAGGCTGGAAGCGTCGGGGATGACGGGGTTCGTTTTCATGCATCCGTCGGCCAATGACAACTCGACGAGCCGTTCCAAGGCCTCCGAGAACCTTTTTTCGTCGGGCACGAGCCGGGACAAGGAAAGCGGGATGTCCACGGCGATGTTCAGATCGATGAGCGCCTTCGCCAGATCATCCTTGCCGAGTTTCTTCTCGAGGCGGCGATAGACGGCGGCGGCCCGCCCGTCTTGTTTGTTGAAGTTGACGGCATAAGGCAACAACACCGCGTTCGTCAGCCCGTGCGGCAGGTCGAAGATGCTGCCGAGCGCATGCGCCACGGCGTGCACGACGCCCAAAGACACGTTGGTGAAGGCCATCCCCGCCAACAAGGAGGCGTTGAGCATCTTTTCGCGCAGCTCCACGTTCTCGGGGTCGGAAAAGACCGACGGCAGGGATTGGAAACCGTCGAGGAAGGCCTTTTCGGCCATGAGGTCGCTCACCGTGTTCGCCCGACGGGAGACGAGCGCTTCGAGGGCGTGGGTGATGGCGTCCATCCCCGTCTCGGCGGTGAGCCGCGGCGGGAGGGAGAGGGTCGTTTCCGGGTCGCAGATGGCGACATCGGGCATCATCTCCATGTTGCCGATACCGTGTTTGACGCCGGTCTCGTCGTCCTTGATGACGATCGAGCGGCTGACTTCGCTCCCCGTGCCCGCCGTGGTCGGAATGCAGACCATGCGGGCTTTTTGCCGGAGTCTCGGGAATCTCTCCTTGTCCTGCAGGACCTCCAAGCCTTCGGTTTCTGGGTGTTCATAGAAGATCCACATCGCTTTGGCGGCGTCCATGACGGACCCGCCCCCCAAAGCGACGATGAGGTCGGGTTCATGTTCTTCCATGAAGGAAGCGCCCTTTCGGACGGTCGCGAGCCCCGGTTCGGGCTCGACCCCCTTGAAGGTCGCGTGTTCGATCCCGGCCTTGTCGAGATGGGCGAGGGCCTTGCCGAGGGTACCTGTCTTCTCGAGGGTGTCGCCGCCGATGACGACGACGGCTTTCTTCGCTTTGACAGCGGCCAGATGGGAAAGCGTCCCCCGGCCGAAAAGGATCTCGTCCCCGCCTAGACGCATCGGACGCATCATGAGCGACCACTCCCTGTTTTTCGGGCGGCGGCGACGAAGGTCTTCGCGAGTTCTGCGGAGACGGGATTCTGTAATAGACCGCCCTCTTTCAGACTGGAGCCGACGATGACACCATCGGCCCTGGCGAGTTGGGCGCCGATGTTTTCGGGATTGACACCGCTGCCGATAAGCAAGGGGATGTCCAAAAGGTCGTCCATCGTCTCGAGGAGTGCGGCCGAGACGGGCTTCCCGGTCGCCGCACCGGTCACGACGACGGCGTCGGCTCCGGCTTTCTCGGCCTCTTTGGCCGTCTCTTCCAAGGGGATGCCGGAAGCCAGGAGGTGGGTGTGTTTAACTTGGATGTCGGCATAGATCGCGACATCTTCCGCCCCGATGGACTTTCTGTAGTCCAATGCATCCCGGGCGCACGGATGGACGATACCCCCGTGATAGACGACCGTGTCGACAAACACCTGGATGCGGACAAAGTCGGCACCGACGCATTTGGCGACAGCGAGCGCCGCTTCATAATCGTTGAACGCGGCGTTGATGCCCAAGGGAAGAGACGTCTTCCGTCGCACCGAGGTCGCGATGGAGGCCATGGCGGCAATCTGGGCGGTCCCCAACTCCGTGTGGAACGGCATGTCGCCCATGTTCTCGATCATGATCGCATCGAAGCCGGCCGCCGTCAACGTCTCCGCATCGGCGAGAGCCCGCGCTTCTATCTTGGCCATGTCACCGTCGAAACCGCTCGTTCCCGGCAGCGGCAACAAGTGCACCATGCCGATGAGCCGCGGCGGCTCATGGCGTTTCTTTTCATTCTTCATGCCATAGCTCACCCTTTCGGAGGTGGAGCTGATGTACGCCTTCCAACGCGATATGGCAAAGCTTCCGCTCGAGCGCGTCGCGCTTTTCGCCTTCGATTGTCTTCTCGAGGTTTCCGAGCACGGTCACGGCGGTCAAGACGGCGGTCTTCACGCCCATGAGCCGCCCGAGGACGAGCAGGGTGGCCGATTCCATGTCGATACCGCTCACACCCAGTTTTCGGAAAGCGGCGAGCGTCTCCTCGATGTCGGTGCCGCGCTCTTTTGAGAGACGCGATTCCCGCATCTGGCTGTAGAAACCGTCCACGGTGCAGTTGAGTCCGTTGGAGTGCTTCTCGCCGAAAATAGCCAGGGTGTCGTTCAATACCTTGACGAAATCGGCGTCGGCGACGGCGGGATAGCCCGTTTCGACATAGGTCGCCGAGGTCGCTTCGCGCCGCACGGAAGCGTGCGGCACCAAGAAGCTCCCGAGAAGGTCCTCGGTGAGCCCCATCACGGTCCCCATGCGCAGGGCGACTTTCATGCCGCAGGCATAGAGTTCTTCCATGGCGATGGCGGCGCTCGGGGCGCCGATGCCGGTGGAAGTCACCGTCACGGGCACGCCCTTGTAGGTGCCCGTATAGGTGTTGTATTCCCGCGAGAAGGCGACTTTTACGGCGTCGTCGAGATATTCCTTCAGTGTTTCCACCCGCCAAGGGTCGCCGGAAAGGACCACGTTGGGGGCGATCGTCTTGGGGGAAGCTTTCATGTACAATGTCTCTTTCATGGAATCCTCCTATGATCGTTATCTTGCAAGCGCTGCGCGAAAGCCGCTTTTGTCGGCGCGTTGGTGGTGCAGCCTGTCTTTTCGATGATGAAAGACGCCATGACACTGCCGTAGTGGGCGCTCATCCTCGCATCCTCCCCGCCGAGAACGCCGTGGAGGAAGCCGGCGATGAAGGCGTCTCCCGAGCCCGTGGTGTCGACAATCCTCTCGGGCTTCACGGCCGGGGTGGTGAAGGTGTCGATCCTTTCGCCTCGGCGTTCGTGGCAGATGCTGCCTTCGGCGCCGCGGGTGACGATGATCGTGTCCAACCCGCGGGAGGCGAAGAGGTCGCGGATGTCGTCGAGGCCGTAGAGAGCCTTCAAGGACTCTTCTTCTTCGGTGTTCATGAAGACGATTTTCGCCGTGGCGAGGATCTCCGCGAGAAAGTCTTTCGGAAAGGCGTCATAGTCGGCTTTCATCCCGAAGACGAGGGGGATGTCGAAGGCGCGGCACTGCTTCAAGAAATGCGCGCTGTCTTGGCGCGAGTTGGCCGTGATCAAGGCATACCGCGCTGCACGGACATGTTCGTCGGGGAAGGGATTTGCATGTTTTTCATCCATGGCCCCGGGATGGAAGAGGGTGATGTGTTCCTTGTCGGCGTCTTCGATCAGATAACAATGGCTCGTGCTCTCGGAAGGGACTTTCGTGACGGCGTCGGTACCGACGCCGGCCTCTTCGAGATGGTCGCGGTAGCCGCTCGACTCGTAGTCGTCGCCGACCCGGATCAAGGGAAGCGTCCGCCAACCGAGGCGGGAGAGCAGCACGCAGACATTCACCGCGCATCCGCCGAAGTGGGGGCGGAAACTCTCTTTGTTGTCGACGATCGCGGTATGGCCGATCTGCGCCTTTTGGCGAATTTTGATGATGCGGTCGATGCTCGAATATCCGCCGGCTACAAGGTCTGTTTTCACCATCGTCATCCCTCCTCGAATCTCTTTTCGATGTCGGCGAGCGTGGCCACTTCGCATAGATACCGCTCCATGTCGCGCAAATAGACGCGATGGGCCTCTTTGTCGTTCGTGGCGATGCAATCGGCGACCACGACCGTGTCGTAGGAGCGGTAATGGGCGTCGAGGACCGTCGCATGGACGCAGTTGTTCGTCTTGAGGCCGGCGATGAGGAGGTTCTTGATGCCCCTTTCGCGCAACACCAGATCGAGATCGGTGCCGTAGAAGGCGCTGTAGCGGCGCTTGACGATGACATAGTCCGCCTTTTCATCGACCCGGAGGCGCTCGTCGATCTCATCGCCCCCCGTCCCCTCGACGCAACAAGACCGCATGGAAGAGAGGGTGTTGTCGGGCTTGCCCTTGCGGTAGCTGTGCCGGATGAAGATGACGAGACAACCGTGTTTCCGGGCGAGGGAAAGAAGCGCGGCCGCTTTGTCGACGACGGCGTCGGCCTCCGGATAGTACACCTTTCCTTCGGGCGTGGTGAAATCCTTGAGGAAATCGACCAGAATCAGGGCGGTGTCATTCATGGCTATAACTCCTCACATTCGTTCGTTGGCTGCGGACGATGGCCACGACGGCCAGGATGATGATGACGGTCACATACGGCAGAGCCTGGAAAAGACCCGCCACGGCGCCGATCATGAGTGAAAGCCGGACCGAGAGCGCCCGCATGAGACCGAAAAGGATCGCATAGAGCGATGAGGCCCCGGGCGAGCCGCGGCCGCAATAGATGGCGGCGATGGCGATGAAACCCACCCCGCCGGTGATGACCGGGGTGTAGGTGCCGAGGTGTTCGAGCGTCACGTTGAAGCCGGCCAAAGCGACGAAGATGGAGCCGATGACGACGCCGATGTATTTGATGCGGTCCACTTTGAGCCCGACCGCTTTCGCGGCCTCGGGGCTTTCACCCGTCACCCGGAGATGCACGCCGAAACGGGTGCGATAGAGGATGATGAAGACGATGAGGATGCTCAGATAGGCCACATAGGTGAAAAGCGGGTGGTTGCTCAAGAGGCGGCCGAGATAGGGGATGTCGCGGATGAGGGGGAAGTCGAGACGGATCATCGTCGCCCGGTGACGCACCACGGGGATGTCGGTGCGACCCATGAGCGCGAGCGTGTAATAGCCGAAGGCCATGGCGAGGAGGTTGATGGCGAAACCCGTGATGATGAAGTTGCCCTTCCTCGTGATCCCGAAGTAACAAAACAACAGGCCCAGAAGCACACCGGCCAGGACCGTCCCGAGGATGCTCAGCCAATAGAACCCCAGGAAATAGAGGATGAGAGCGGTGGCGAAACCCCCGAAGAGCATGATCCCCTCGAGGCCGATGTTGATGATGTTGGCCTTGTAGGTGAAGATGCCGCCCAGGGTACAAAGGATGATCGGCGCGGCGTAACGGATGGTGCTCTCGAGAACGCTCATGACAAAGTCCATGCTCAAGCACCCTCCTCTTTATGGGATTTGTCCGTCTTGAACCAACCTTTGAACTTGTCCAAAAGGCGGTGACGGCGGATGAACTGGATCGAAAGGAACAAAATCAAGAAAGCCTGGATGATGCCGATGATCTCGCTCGGCACGCTCGTGTAGCGGGCGATGGTGTAGCCGCCGTATTTCAAGGCGCCGTAAAAGATGGCCGCGATGAGGATCCCGAGCGGGGATTCGGAGCCGAGAAGCGCGATCAAAAGGCCCTCCCAGCCGAGACCGGGGTTCGTGGAGAACCAAGGCGTGTAGGCGTAGGCGTGGCTCATCATCCATCCCGCGCCCGCCAGCCCGCCGAGGGCGCCGCTTATCGACATGATCGTGACGATCTTCCAGCGGACGTTGATGCCGACGGCTTCCGAGAAGGGGAGATTCTTGCCCAGGGCGTTCATCTCGTAACCGAGACGCATGTACTTGTAGAGGATGAAGGCCAGGGCGAACACCGCCAAAGCGATGAAGAAGAAAAGCGTCAGCCTGGTGCCGAACATGCGGCTGAAGATGGCGTTGCTGCTGATGACGTGGGTGGAGATGTAGCCTCTCGAAGGGTCGCGGAAGACATAGGTCGCGAGATAGGTCACGAGCAGAATCACGGCATAGTTCATGAGCAGGGTCACCACCAGTTCGCTCACATTGAAGAAGGCCTTCAAGAGAGCGGGGATGATGATGGTGAGCACCCCGACGAGGATCCCCGCGCCGAGCAGGATGGGAATGAGGACGGGGGAGGGGAGATGCCCGAGCCTGAAGCCCAAGACGGCCACGAAGAGGCCGCTCATGAGGAGACAGGCCTCGATGCCCATGTTGAAGAGCCCCGCTTTGAAGCTGATGCCGATCGCGAGCCCCGTGAGGATCAAGGGGGCGGCAAAATGCAAAGTCTGCATGAGGCCCCGGAAATCAAAGAGGGACCGTTGGACGAGTGTGGCATAGGTCGTGAGCGGGTTCTCGCCGGCGATGGCGATGAAGACCGCTCCGAAAAGCAAGGCCAAGATCACGGGGAGGAGCACGTTCAGGACCTTCTTGATTCTGCTCTCTTTATCCATGGAGCCTTGCCTCCCCTTGCTTCGTGATACCCGCCATCAACAACCCCACTTCTTCACGGGTCGCCTTGGCGGCTTCGAGTTCACCGATGATCTCCCCGCGGAACATCACGATGATGCGGTCGGAGAGACTCATGACCTCCGAGAGCTCGCTCGAGATGAGGATGACCGCCTTCCCGCGGGCGGCGAAATCGAGCAGTGACTGGTGCATGTACTCGATCGAGCCCACATCGATCCCCCGCGAAGGTTGCGCGGCGATGAGGAGGTCGGGGTCGGCGTTGAACTCGCGCGCGATGATGAGTTTTTGGGCGTTGCCGCCGGAAAGGGAGTCCACGAGCCCTTCCTTGTTGGAAAGGCGGACGTCGAACTTCTCGACGAGCTCGTCACGCCGTTCGAGGATTTTTTGTTGCTTCAGGAAACCGAACCGGCACAGTTCGGGGGTGCCGTGATAGCCGGCGATGATATTGTCGGCGATGGTGAGTTCCTTGCAGGCACCGTGGAGGTAGCGGTCTTCGGGGATGATGCCGATGCCCAAGCGCCGGATGTCCTTGGGCCAACGGTTGGTGATGTTTCTGCCCTTGAAGAACACTCGACCCTTTGTGGCGTGCATGAGCCCCATCAAAAGATAGAGGAGCTCCGTCTGGCCGTTGCCTTCGACACCGGCCACACCGAGGATTTCCCCGCGGCGCACGCCGAAAGAGACGTCTTTCACCACTTCGACGCCTTGGTCGCTCACCGTCGAGAGGTTCTCGACCTCATAGATGAAGAGCTCGTCCGGCGACTTGCGACGGGGCTTGTCGACTTCGAGCAAGACATCGCGACCGACCATGCGGCGGGCGATGTCGACCTCGTCGGTGTCGCTCTTGCGCATGTCGCCCACGACTTCGCCGTCCTTGATGACGATGACGCTGTCGCTCACGTCCATGACCTCTTTGAGTTTGTGCGTGATGAAAAGGATGGTCTTGCCGTTTTCCTTCATCCAGCGCATCGTCTCGAAGAGAGAGCGGATCTCCTGCGGTGTGAGGACGCTCGTGGGCTCGTCGAGGATGATGATGTCCACGTCCCGATAGAGCATCTTCAAGATTTCGACCTTCTGCTGGGCCCCCACGGAGAGGTTTCGCACCCGGGTGGTGGCGCTGAGGTTGAATCCGTACTTGTCGATGATCTCCTGCACCCGCCGGATTTCGCGTTTGCGGTCGATGAAAGGAGTCTTCAAGGTTCTTTTGCCCAGTTTCACATTCCTCGTCTCCTCGATCCCCAACAGGACGTTTTCATAGACGGTGAGCGAGGGTACGAGTTTGAAGTGTTGATGCACCATGCCGATGCCATGAGCGATGGCATCGGCAGGTGACTTGAACGTGACGGGTTCGTCATGGATGAGGATTTCGCCTTCGTCAGGCGCTAAAAGGCCGTAGATGATGTTCATGAGTGTCGTCTTCCCGGCCCCGTTCTCACCCACGATCGCCTTGATTTCCCCTTCATCGACTTGGAAGCTGATGTTCTTGTTGGCCATAAAACCGTCATAACTTTTTGTGATGCCTTTCGTCTGCACAATCGACATGGCCGTTCTCCTTTGTGATGGTTTTTTCGGGGGATCAGTTGGCGCGGGTGAGGTGACTCAAGTCGGCATAGTCGAGCGTTTCGCCGATCTGGGCGTTGACGACGTCGATGGTGCCGTCGGCGATGAGGTCATGGATCTCGTCGATGCGACCCATGATGTAGTCCCAAGCGTCTTGGGCCTCGGTGGTGTCCTTGATGTATTCGGCGATGACCGACATGTCGGTGATGCCCGCCGCACCGGAATCGAGGTCGTAGAGATAGTCCACGCCGCCTTCGAGCTCACCGTCGACGAACATGTCGATGAGTTCACGGACCGGCACGTTGGTGTTCTTCAAAACGCTTGTCAGGACCCGGCCGGGCTGTTCGCCGTCGAGGTCGGCGTCGACGTCGATCATGAGGCGCTTGTTGTCTTCGGCGGCGCTGCGCAGGTTGACGTTGACTCCGCCCGCGGCCGCATAGACGACATTGGCGCCGGAGTCATAGAACGAATCGATGGTGTCATAGTTGGACGAACTCGGCGCGAAGCCGGCGTCATGGATTTCGAAGATCCGGTATTGGACGTCGTATTCCGAAGCGATGTAGTTGATGCCTTGTGAGAAGCCCCAGTTGAAGACCAGGATGCCCGGGGACATGCTGCCGCCGACGAAGCCGACCGTCCGGGTGCCGTCATTGGGCTCGAAGTCATAGTCGTCATCATCGAAGAGGACATCATGGTACTCGTTCACGAGCGCGGCGGCGGCCCCGGCGAGGAAGGAGCCCTCGTTGACGTTGAAGAGGATCTCGATGACATTGTCATGGATCTTGTTGCCGTCGCCGTCCGTGTTGGCGAAGTCGTTGAAGATGACAAAGATGGTGTCGGGATACCGTGCGGCGATGCCCTGTCCGGTCCCGTCGTCGTGAATCAGGGCGTCAAAGTTGTACTCGAGCGAGAAGATGAGGTCATAGCCGTCTTCCGCCAGAGCTTCGAGCGAACCCGGGATGTCCTCGGGTGTCGTGACGACATGGGTGTGGATGCCATGTTCTTCACCGGCCGCTTCGAGGCCTTCGATGGCGAACTGGTTGTAACCCATGTCATGCGCCCCCGCGGCCGAGACGATTAAGCCGATCTTGATCTCGTCGTCGTCACGGCGGCAACCAGCGATGGTGAGGCCGAGCGCGAATGCCAAAAACACAATAGCCAAGCGTTTCATAAGTCTACTCTCCTTTGAAACCGTATTTTGGTTCAACACGAAACGTCGTTTCGTGGATTTCCCTCATTTCACCTGATCGATATAGAACTTGAACTGGGCGGTCCGGTAAAAACACTTGAACGTCTCGAATGGGACTTCCCGACCGTTCACCACGCCGTGTGTCACCGCCTGGAAGAGGATGATCGGAAAGCCGTCCTCGATTTCGAGATGATGCGCCGTCTTGCCGTGGGCCAACACGGCTTCGATCGTCCGTTTCGCCCGGGTGATCGTCACGTTGTACTCTCTTTCTAGGACTTCGTAGAGCGATTGGGCGGTGAAATCGTGTTTTTCGAGACCGGGGAAGAGTTTTTTGGACAGATAGGTGATCGTCCTATTCACCGGCATCTCGTCGGCATAATAGATTCTGTCCAAACGGAGCACGGCATCCTTCGGGTCGATTTCGAGGAGCTTGCTTCTTTTGTCGTTGGCGGGCTCGATGTCGAGGCCGAGAAGCTTCCGTCGCGGCCTCATCCCGTGATTGATGATGTCTTTTGTACAGCTCGTGATGGAAAAGAGGTCTTGCTCGGTCTTGTCTCCCTTCACATAGGTGCCCTTGCCCTGGATGCGGTAGAGATGACCCTCGTTGACAAGTTCGTCGAGCGCTTTGCGGACCGTGATCCGGCTGACGCCGAACTCTTCGATGAGTTCCCTTTCACTCGGGATCTTCTGGTCTTCGGTGAGGACGTCTTCATTGATTTTTTCGAGGAGATTCCTTTTGACCACATGGTACTTGGGCAGACCTTCATGGAGAGAATTCACATTCACACCCCCTTGGTTATGATGTTATGATGTCATTACCAGTACACTTCCATATTAGTCTGAAAACGTTTACTTGTCAAGATGGAATTGTTCACACAAGCCTTCCAGGCGGTCCCGAAGGCCTTGCTGCATCGACAAGCTCCCGCTGTTGTCAAGGCATAAAAAAAACCGCCTTTTGGGAAGGCGGTCGGTTTCAGACAATCCGGAAGGGGTCGCTTTCGCTTGTGGCGATGTGGATCGGGGCTTCGATCCCGTAGGCTGAGAGTTCCTTCCGCAAAGCCTCGCGGAAGATCTTTTCGGCATAGTGGCCGATATCCAAGGTCGTGAGCCCGATCTGCAACATGTCGTGCGCCTGGTGATAGCTCACATCCCCCGTCACATATAGGTCGGCCCCTTTCATCTTGGCCGCGAACATGTGATGGGCGCCCGAGCCGCCGCTTATGGCGATGCGGGCCACTTTCTTCGTGAGCGGCTTCTTGGTGATGAGGCGTCCCTTTTCCATGCCGAGACGCTCTTTCACGTGAGTGACGGCTTCCTGCAGGCTCATGGGGGTGATGTCGCCGATCCTGCCGATCCCCTCTTCTTCCGTGTCGAAATCGAGGATCTCCGTGTTTTTGAGCCCGATGCGAGCGGCCAAAGCCTCGTTCATCCCCGCTTCGCCCCGATCGAAGTTCGTGTGGCTCGCATAGACGGCGATGTCGGCTTTGATGAGCGTTTCGATGAGTTGTCCCTTGTAGGCGTCGGTCGTGATGGAACGGAGGGATTTGAAGATGAGGGGGTGATGGGTGATGATGAGGTTGCAGTCTTTGTCCAAGGCCTCTTGGACGACCTCTTTCGTCGCATCGAGCGCGATGAGGATGCCCGTGAGCTCCTTGTTCAAAGTCCCCACCTGCAGACCGACATTGTCCCATTCATATGCCAACGAGAGGGGATAGTGCTCCTCGAAGAAACGTTTAACCTTGATCCCACTCATGGAGAACCTCCTCGATGAATCCCAGTTTTTCTTGCAAGGGTCTCTTCGCTTGTGCGGAGGGGATGTCCTGCAAGAGTCTTTCCAGAAAGGTCTTTTGTCTTTCCAAGTCCTCACGGAGCGCTTGCGGCTTTTTTTCAAGCAGCACCGGCCCGAAGAGTTCCTCTTTCCGCGAAAGGTGCTGGCGCCCTCTTTCCATGACGATGACGGTGTGGAGGATGTCGTTTTCCACGACGACCTCTTCGTCTTTGACGGCGAGAGGGTTGTCGCGCACGAGGCGACGCACCGCTTCGGGGTGGTTCGCCGGCTGCAAGATGAAGCGGCGGACATTGTGGAGATCCGCCCCGTCGATGATCCGGCGGATGGTGTTGCCGCCGAGGCCGGCGATGGTCACCGTGTCGAAGGAAGCATCGAGGGCGGCGAGCCCGTCCGCATGTAGAAGGCGGATTTTGTCGGTTAGCCCCGCGGCGCTGACGTTTCTTTTCGCTTGCGCCAAGGGGCCTTGTTTGTTGTCGAGGGCGACGACTTGTTCGGCCTTCTTCCTTTGCACGGCGGCGATGGGGAGGAGGGCGTGGTCGGTGCCCACATCGTAGAGTCTCGCCCCTTCCTCGATGAAAGCGAGGCAGGCCTCGAGCCTTTGCGAGAGCATCAGCCGCCCATGAAGTCCTTCAGTTTTTTCGAACGGGAGGGATGACGCAGTTTCCTGAGCGCCTTGGCCTCGATCTGGCGGATCCTTTCCCTCGTGACACCGAATTCGCGGCCGACCTCCTCGAGGGTGCGCGTCCTGCCGTCAAGCAGACCGAAACGCATGCGGAGCACTTTCTCCTCGCGGTCGGTGAGGCTTTCGAGCACTTCGTCGAGCTCCCGCTTCAACATCTCCTTCGAGGTGTATTCCATCGGTGTCAGCGTGTCCTGGTCGGGGATGAAATCGCCCAACGAGGAGTCTTCCTCTTCGCCCACGGGGCTTTCGAGGCTGATTGGCTCCTGGGCGACCTTTTGGATGATCTGCACCTTCTCGACGCTGATGTCCATCTTCTGGGCGACCTCTTCGGGGAGGGGCTCCCTTTTCAATTCCTGGATGAGCTGACGTTGGGTGCGGACGAGTTTGTTGATGGTTTCGACCATGTGCACGGGGATGCGGATGGTCCGGGCCTGGTCGGCGATGGCGCGGGTGATGGCCTGGCGGATCCACCAGGTCGCATAGGTCGAGAACTTGAAGCCCTTGGTGTGGTCGAACTTGCTCACGGCCTTGATGAGGCCCATGTTGCCTTCTTGGATGAGGTCGAGGAACTGCATACCGCGTCCCACATAGCGTTTGGCGATGGAGACGACGAGCCGGAGGTTCGCCTCGACGAGCTTGTTCTTGGCGAGTTCTCCCTTGTACATGAGGTCTTCGACCTGTTCGACGTATTCGGCGCCGATCTCTTCGCCGTCCTCTTGCAGCTGGTCGTATTGTTCCTTGGCGATCTTGGCGTTGTAGATGTCCTTGGCGAGACTCATCTCGTCGTCGGCCGAAAGGAGCTCCACCCGGCCGATCTCTTTGAGATACATCCGCACGGGGTCGTCGACCTTGATCGACTCGATGCTCTCGAACGACTTGTCCTGCAGGAGTTCTTCCTCGATGTCCTTGGCGAAGTCGAGATTGAGTTGCACCGCCTTGTCGACCGTCTCTTCGTCGACATCCTCGTCGTCCAAGGAGATCTTGGGCACCTTGTAGGTGACCATGTCTTCTTCGCTCACGACGTCGACATCCTGTTTTTCGAGTTCGTTCACGATGTCGTCGAAATCGTCACTGTCGGCGTCGACATAGCGTTCGATCTCTTTGACCTCGAGGAAGCCTTTGGTCTTGGCGAGCTCAATGAGTTCCTGGATGATTTTTTCCTTGTCCATGTTTTACCTCCATGTTGATGGCATCGATTTTTTTCTGGTAACGGATCTTTTCGCGGATGTCTTTCGCTTCGGCTTTTCTTTTGCGCAGATTCCGGATGCGGTTCTCTTTCACGTATTCGTGCATCACCCGCAAGAAGTCCTCGAACTCTTCGTCTTTATAGGGATAGGTCTTGAAGCGGATGTGCTCTTCGAAGTAATCTTTTTGTTTTTTGGAGAGACGCTCGGCGAAGAGCGCGGGATGGATGCAGCTTTGCGGATGCATCTCGTAGAGTTCGAAGATCTCCAATTGGATGTCCCGGGCCTGCTTGTCGACATAGGTCACGGCGTCGAAGTCGCGCAGGAAGCGGCGGACGTAGTATTCGTCCCGCAAAAAATAGTGGATGAAGCCGCGTTCGGCCTTTTTGAACTTTTTGTCGGGGCTGGGGAACTCCGCCTTCTCATAGGCGGGTACGGAGGGGCGGGAAGGCTTCTTCTTGTCGCGGAAGTCCTCTTCGAGGGTGTCCGGACTCGCGCCCAGATCTTGGGCGAGCCGGCGCAAAAACTGTTCCTGGGCGGTGGGAGAAAGCGGTCTGATGAGGCGGAAGACGCTTTCTTTGAATCGTTCCTTGCCGCCGATGTCGGTGAGGTCGGCTTGCCGCAGGGTGTCTTCATAGAGGAAGGTCGCGGCGCTCTGCGCCTTGTCGATCGCTTCGAGGAAGGCTTCGGCGCCTTTTTTGCGGATGAAATCGTCGGGGTCCATCCCTTCGGGCATGGGGGCCACCGCCGTCTCGAAGGCGTTCTTCCCGAGGTCGCCCAAAAATGTGCGCACGGCTTTTCGGCCCGCCTCGTCCCCATCAAAACAGAGGACGATCCGCTTGGCGATCCTTCCGAGGATACTCGCATGGTTCGCGGTGAGGGCCGTGCCCATGACGGCCGTCCCTTCCTCGAGGCCCGCCTTGTCGGCCATGATGACATCCATGAAGCCTTCGAAGAGGACGATGCGTTTCTTCTCCCGCACCGCCCGCCGGGCGCGATGGATGTTGTAGAGGATGCGGTTCTTCTTGAAGACGACGGATTCGGGACTGTTCATGTATTTGGCGGTCTCTTTCTTCTCTTCCTTGTAGGTCCTTCCCGAGAAACCGACGACTTGTCCGTCCTCGTTCTTGATGGGAAACATGATGCGGTTGCGGAAGACGTCATAGGGCTCGCCCGCTTCGCTTTCGTTGACGAGGCCGAGGTCACCCAGATCCGTCTTGGCGATCCCCTTGTTGGTGAGGGCGCGGAAAAGGGCGTCCCGCTTGCCCGGGGCGAGACCGAGGTCGAAGCGCTCGATGGTCTCGCGGTCGAGACCTCTTTTTTCGAGGTATTCCCGGGCCTCCTCCCCCTCTTTCATGTGGTGGAGATAGACCTTGAAGAACTGCATCGCTTCATAGTTGGTGTCGTAGTATTTTTGGTGCTTGTGTTCGAAGGAGGAGAGTTCGATGTCGATGTCCGCCCTCTCGGCGAGGTGGCGGATCGCCTCCCGGGTGGAGAGTTTCTTTTGGTCTTTGACGAAGGTGAGGGCGTTGCCGCTCGCATGACAACCGAAACAGTAATAGACCCCTTTCTCGCGGTTCACGCTGAAAGAGGGGGTCTTTTCGTCGTGGAAAGGACAGAGCCCCATGTGGTTCTTCCCCTTCTTTTCGAGCGGGGTCGTTTCATTGATGAGGTCGACGATGTCTATCGCCGACAGGATCTTCTCGATGGGAGTGTTATCACGCGTCTTCACGTGCATCACCTAGAAACGGACATGTTTTTGGATGTATTCGACCAGATCCTCCGCTTTCACACGGACTTGTTCCATGGAGTCGCGTTCACGGACGGTGAAGCCTTCCGTTTCGCCTTCGTCGTCGACGGTGACGCAAAACGGGGTGCCGACGGCGTCCTGTCTTCGATAGCGCCGGCCGATCTTGCCGGATTCGTCATAGAAGACCATGAAGTGCTTGCCGAGCGTCTTTTGGAGTTCGAGCGCCTTGTCCCTGTGGCGTTTCTTGATCAAAGGGAGGACGGCGACCTTGTAGGGGGCGAGGGCGGGATGGATGCGCAAGCATTCTCTCGTTTCGCCGTTTTCGAGTTCTTCTTCGCGGTAGGCGTCGGCCAACACGGCCAAGAAGAGCCTGTCCACGCCGAGCGAGGGTTCGATGACATAGGGGAGGTACTTCTCGTTCGTCTCGGGGTCGAGATAGGCCAAGGAGGTCTTGGCGTGCTCTTCATGCTGGGTGAGGTCGAAGTCGGTGCGGGAAGCGATGCCCCAAAGCTCGTCGAAGCCGAAGGGATAACGGTATTCGATGTCGGTGGTCTGGTCGGAGTAATGGGAGAGCTGGCTTTCGTCGTGGTCGGAGAGTCTCAGGTTCTCCTTCTGCAGGCCGATGTCGACCAGAAAGTCGTAGGAGGCTTGCCGCCAGTGGTCGAACCACTCCTTCTCCGTGCCCGGCTTGACGAAGAACTCGAGTTCGAGCTGTTCGAATTCGCGGGTGCGGAAGATGAAGTTCTTCGGGGTGATCTCGTTGCGGAAGCTCTTGCCCGTCTGGGCGATGCCGAAGGGGACTTTCATGCGGCTCGTGCGCTGGACGTTCTTGAAGTTCAAGAAGATCCCTTGCGCCGTCTCGGGGCGGAGATAGATCGGGGTGCGCTTCTCGGCGGTGACCCCGAGGTCGGTCTCGAACATGAGGTTGAACCGGCGGATGCCGGTGAAGTCTTTCGACCCGCAGGCGGGGCAGGCGACACCGTGTTCCTTGAGGTATTCTTCGAGCTCTTTTTCGCTCAGGGCGTCGGCTTTGATTGCAGAATCGTGCGCTTCCACGAGATGGTCGGCGCGATGGCGGGCCTTGCAGTTCCGGCAATCGATCAAGGGATCGTTGAAATTCTCGACATGACCGCTCGCTTCCCAGGTCTTCGGGTTCATGAGGATGGCCGAGTCGATACCGACGACGAGCGGGTCCTCCTGCACGAACCGTTTCCACCAGAGGTTCTTGATGTTCGTTTTCAGTTCCGTGCCCAAGGGACCGTAATCCCAGGTGTTGGCGAGACCGCCGTAGATCTCGCTCCCTTGGAAGACGAAACCGTAGTTCTTGGCATAGTTCACGAGCGTGTCCATGGTGATTTTCATGTCGTTTTCCTCCCGTCTAGCAGTGATTTGAGGATGCTCTTCGCCCGCCCCTTGTAGTCGAGGTGCATGGCGTAGAGGGCGTCGGTGAGTTCCAACACGGTCTTCAGCGCGGCTTGCGTCGGCCTTTTCGGCCTAAAAGCCGCGAGGTCCGCATAGTAATAGTATTGCAAAAGCGCGGGGATTTCTTCTTTGTGATAGAGGCGCGCGCCGTCTTTCGCACAGTCGGCGCAGACGAGCGCCCCTTCGCGGGAATCGTAGCGGAGGTCTTCTTTTTTGCGACAAAGATGACAGTCCTTGAGATGGACGCCCGCCCCGAGGAACCAAAGGAGCTTCAACTCGAAAAGCGCCAACAGTTCGAAGGGCGCATCGAGCTCCGCGAGGCGGCGGATGAAGCGCATGAGAAAATCGAAGAGTTTTTCATGATTGTCGTCGCCGACATTCACATAGATCAGTTCGTTCACGCACTGGAGCACGGTGGACTTGTCGAAATCGTCTTTGACGGCGGGGAAATGGTCCAAAAGATTGGCGTCCTTCACGGTCGGCAGGTCACCCTTGCCGATGTCCGCTTCGATGAGCATCGAGGGTTGGCACATGTGCCGCAAGGGACTCTCCATCTTCTTCGCCCCGCGGGCGAGCATACTTTTCACGCCTTCCACGGTGTAGGTCTTCAATATCTTGCCGTGGTCGCCGTAGTCGATCGTCTTCAGGATGTAGGCGCGCAAGGGTCATTCCTCCCGGTAGCCGAAATCCTTCAAGCGCGCAGGGTTGTTGCGCCAGTCCTTGACGACCTTGCAATGGAGGTCGAGGAACACTTTCGTGCCGAGAAGGTCGAGGATGTCCAAACGCGCTTTCGTACCGATTCTTTTCATCATCCGGCCGCCCTTGCCGATGACGATCTTTTTTTGGGATTCCCGTTCGACGACGATCGTCGCCCCGATGTGCAAGAGGTCGGGGTTCTCTTCGTCGGGGCGCATGTCTTCGACGAGGACCGTGACGCTGTGGGGGACTTCCTCGCGGGTCTCTTCGAGGACCTTCTCCCGGATCCTTTCGGCGATGACGAACCGTTCGGGCTGGTCGGTGGACATCGAGTCGGGATAATACGCCGGTCCTTCCTCGAGATATTCTTTCAGATCGCGCACGATCTCTTTCAGGTGCCATTTCTTCAAGGCGCTGGCGAGAAAGACCGCCTCGAAGGGGAAACGTTCTTTCAAGTCTTCCACGAACGCCTTCAACCGCACGAAATCGCGCACGGCGTCGATCTTGTTCACAAGGAGGAACACCGGGGTGGAAAGGCCTTCGAGCCGATCCAACAGGACATGGTCGAAAGGGTCGTCGGTCTTCGTGGCGTCGATCATGACCATGACGATGTCCACGGCGTTCAAGGTTTTCAACGCCGAACGGCGCATCCGGGCGCCGAGTTCGTGTTTGGCCCGATAGATCCCCGGGGTGTCGATGAAGATGATCTGGCTATCTTTGTCGTTATAGATGCCGCGGATGGTGTGTCTCGTCGTCTGCGGCTTCTTGGAGGTGATGGCGACCTTTTCGCCCAAGAGCGCGTTCAAGAACGTGCTCTTGCCGACGTTCGACGGTCCGACAAGCGCGACGAAACCCGACTTCATCGGGGGAGTTCCTCCGCGTTGAAGGCGAAGGGGAGGAGTTCTTTGTTCTTCAACGTTTTCACGGCGCCTGTCTTGTTGACGAGGTGGACGTCGACATCGGGACCGACGAGTTCGCTCATGACCTGTCGGCACGCGCCGCAGGGCGTGACGAAGGTCTCGTTGTCCGTCGTGACGGCCATCTCGACGATGTCAACTTG
>PUKL01000060.1 GCA_003552275.1 Mollicutes bacterium | reverse complement strand
AGACGGAGGTCCGAAGGAGAGGGTCCCCATGTGCGGGGTGCCCCATCACTCGAGCGAGACCTATATCGCCCGTCTTGTCGACGCCGGCTACAAGGTCGCCATCTGCGAACAGCTTGAAGAGTCCGGCAAGGGCAAGACCCTGGTCAAGCGGGAAGTGACGAGGGTCGTCACCCCCGGGACCAACGTGGACGATGCCGCCGCCGAAGAACACTACATCGCCGGCGTGGGTCTTTCGGAATACTTCTATATCGTGACCTACCTCAACGTCTCGACGGGAGACATCTATTCGCTCAAGGTCCCGAAAGAGACGAGCGCCCTCATCGGGGAACTTTCCACCTCGAACGTCAAAGAGATCGTCGTCGGCCACTCCTTCGAGGAGGACTACATCAAGCACTACACCGACCACGAAGGGATCCTGGTGAGCATCCACGCCTCCACGGACATCGACGCGGTCTTTTCTCACCTCTATGAACACCTTCCCACCCCCCACGAACAAAAATGCGTGCGCCGTTTGCTCTCCTATGTGGAAAAGACGCAGAAAAGGACGCTGCTCCATCTCAAAAAGGCTGAACGCATCGAGGCCACGCAGACCATGCGGATGGACGCCAACACCATCCGTCATCTCGAAATCTTGCGCACGATGATCAAAGACCAGGAGCGAGGCTCCCTCTTTTGGCTCTTGAACCACACCAAGACGGCCATGGGGGGGCGTTTCCTCAAGCGCCAGCTCCTTCGCCCCCTTTTGAACGCGAGCGTCCTCAACACCCGTTATGATTTTCTCGACGCCTTGAACAAGGAGTTCATCACCAAGGATGAACTCGGCGAACTCTTGAAGAACGTCTATGACCTCGAACGCATCGTCGGCAGGATCTCATACGGCAACGCCAACGGAAAGGACCTTCTACGTTTGCGCAAGAGCCTTTCCGTCCTCCCCGATTTTCGCCGCCATCTCCAAAGCTTGGAACTCGAATACGCCACTTTCCTGGCCGAGAGCATCGATTCGCTCGCCGACCTCCATCAGGAACTGGAAAAAGCCCTGAAAGACGAACAACCCATGACCATCCGCGAAGGCAACATGTTCAAAGAGGGTTTTGACGAGACCTTGGACGAACTCCGCGTGGTCCATCTCGACGTGAACGAATGGCTGAAGAACCTGGAGAAGGAAGAACGCGAGAAGACCGGGGTCAAGAAACTCAAAGTCGGCTACAACCGGGTCTTCGGCTATTACATCGAAGTCCCCAAGGGACAAGTCCGGAACATCAAAGACGAACACGGCTACACCAGAAAACAGACACTCGTGAACGCCGAGCGCTACATCACTGAGGAATTGAAGGAGAAAGAGCGCATCATCCTCTCGAGCGAGGAGAAGAGCGTGCAGCGCGAATACGACCTCTTCATCGAACTCAGGGACAAGATCCGCGACAAGATCCCCATACTCCAAAAGAATGCCGAGATCCTCGCGGAAGTGGACATGTTCACCGCCTTGTCCACCGCGAGCGAGAAACTCGACCTCGTCCGGCCCGTGCTCACTGAAGAGCCCGTGATCGACATCCGGGATTCCCGTCATGTGGTCGTGGAGAAAGTCATGGAGGACCCCTTCGTCCCCAATGACATCCGGATGGATGACAAGACCGACATCCTCCTCATCACCGGCCCCAACATGAGCGGTAAATCCACCTACATGCGGCAGCTCGCCCTGACGGCGATCCTCGCCCAGATCGGTTCCTTCGTCCCCGCCCGTAGCGCCAGACTGCCCGTGTTCGACCAGCTCTTCACCCGCATCGGCGCGAGTGACGACCTCATCAGCGGCAAGAGCACCTTCATGGTGGAGATGCTCGATGCGAACCACGCGTTGCAGAACGCCACCGAGAAGTCGCTCATCCTCTTCGACGAGATCGGTCGCGGCACCTCGACATACGACGGTATGGCCTTGGCCCAAGCGATCATCGAATACATCCATGCGAAAATCGGGGCGAAGACCCTCTTTTCCACCCATTATCACGAACTCACCGACCTCGAGGACCATCTTCCCCGCTTGCAGAACATCCACGTGACCGCCGAAGAGGAAGGCGACACGATCAAGTTCCACCACAAGGTCGAGCCGGGGCGCGCAAAAAGTTCGTACGGCATCAATGTCGCGGCTTTGGCGAAGCTGCCGAAATCCTTGATCAAACGCAGCAGCGACATCCTCGCCGCCCTCGAAGATGACGGCAAGAAACCCGGTCTCCCCGGAGGACACGACCTCTTCAGTCTCGCCACCGTCGAAGCGGAAGAGGAAGAAGCCCACCCCTATGACGAAATCATCGCGGCCATCGAGAGCATGGACCCCGACGAGATGAAGCCCATCGACGCCCTCATGGCCCTATACAAACTCAAAGAGGAACTCAAGAATCGCAAATGAACGGACGGCTTTCGTCCGTTCTCTTTTACCGTCTCCGGGGCGTTCGCCATCCGGAGGGTTTCATGATAGAATAACCATGAAAAAACAACGGAAGGCAGGTGGTGTTCGTGGGCAAGATCCGCCAACTCGACGAGACGCTCGCCAACATGATCGCCGCCGGCGAAGTCGTCGAGAACATGGCGAGTGTCGTCAAAGAGCTCGTCGAGAACGCGCTCGACGCACAAGCCGGCAACATCGACATCCGGCTCAAGGACTCGGGTCTCAAGGAGATCCGGGTGACAGACGACGGCGAAGGTATGGACGAAGAAGACATCGAGATGGCTTTCCGTCGCCACGCCACAAGCAAGATCAGGACCGAACACGACCTCCATCACATCGCCTCCTTGGGCTTCCGCGGTGAAGCCCTGCCCTCCATCGCGAGCGTGGCTGTCGTCGGCATCGATTCGGCAAGCGAAGACAAGGCCGGCACGAAACTCCTCGTCAAGAACGGCGAAGTGATCGAAAAGACGGCCGGTCGGGCCAAGAGGGGGACCACCGTCTTCGTCCGCGACCTCTTTTACAACACCCCGGCCCGGTTGAAACACCTCAGGAGCGAAAAACGGGAACTCGCCGCTGTCGTCGACACCGTGAACAATCTCGCTTTGGCCCACCCCGACGTCCGCTTCCGCCTCTCCAACAACGAAAAGACGATCCTCGAGACCCCGGGAAGCGGCGACGTCTTGAAAGTCTTGCGGGAGATCCATCCGCTCGATGTCATCAAGAACCTCCTCGCTTTCGAGAACGAGAACCGCTATTTCCATATCAAGGGCTACACCTCGAAGCCCTCCCACACGCGTTCGTCGCGTTCGCACATGGTGATCGTCACGAACCGGCGGACTATCAAGAGCCCCCGGGTGCAGAACGCAATCCTTTCCGCCTACCGCACGTATCTCTTCGGCAACCGCTTCCCCATCACCTATCTCGAGATCACGCTCGACCCGCTGCTCGTCGATGTGAACATCCACCCCCAGAAACTGTCGGTCAAGTTCACAGAAGAAAAGGCTCTTCTCGAACTCGTCGAGTCGACGATCCGGGAGACCTTGCAAGGCGCCGACCTCATCGAGAGAGTGCGGAGGGAACCGGGCAAGACAGCCGAGCAGTCCCGTTTGGACTTTTCCCGCACCCCCCGCACGGACGAACGGGCTGAAGAAGAGACCCGCCCGTATGGAGAAAAAGGAAAGGAAGCACAAACCGCGGACGCGACCGAAGAAAAGCAGACCTTCCCCGACCTCGCCTATGTCGGGCAGGCCTTCGGCACCTATCTGCTCTTCCAGGATGAAGAGAACCTCTATCTCATGGACCAACACGCCGCCGCCGAACGGGTGCGTTATGAAACCATCCGCCAAGCTTTGTCCACCAAGGACGCCGGCATCCGGCCCTTGCTTCAACCGCTCGCGATCAGTCTTTCCAACCGCGAGACGGAGAGCCTTCCCGACATCGCCGACGAACTCGCCGCCCAAGGGATCGACCATGAAGAGACGGATGCGACGAGCATCGCCGTCAAAGCGGTCCCGCGGTGGTTCCCGGAAGGCGAAGAAGAAGCTTTCGCCGAAAGGACGATCCGCCTGCTTCTCGAAGAGCGGTCGGTATCGCGCGAAGACTTCTTGGACCATGCCGCGAAGGAGCTCGCCTGCAAAACCTCCGTCCGCGCGAACAAGCACCTCGCGCGACACGAGATCGACCACCTCGTCCGCGACCTGTCCCGTTGTGAGAACCCCTTCACCTGCCCGCACGGCAGACCCACCATCATCGCCTTCAGCGACACGGAACTCGAGACCATGTTCAAGCGGGTGGTAAGATGATCGTCGCCATCGGTGGTCCGACGGCGACGGGGAAGAGCCGGCTCGCCGTGCATCTCGCCAAGGTCTTCGCCGGTGAAATCGTGAATGCCGACAGCGTCCAACTCTACGAAGGGCTCGACATCGGCAGTGCGAAAACACCGCCCGAAGAACGAGAGGGAGTCCCGCATCATCTGCTTTCCGTGGTGCCCGCGGATGGCGATTTCAGTGTCGCCTGTTTTCAGAAGGCGGCGCGTGAAAAAATCGAAGACATCCAAGGGAGGAACCGCACCCCCTTCCTCGTCGGCGGCACCGGCTTCTATCAAAAGAGCGTCCTTCACGATTTCCGTTTCGAGAACACGAAACGAAACGACGACGAGGAAGAGAGACTGTCGCACCTTTCCAACGAAGAGCTGCACAAACGCTTGCAAGACCAAGACCCCGCGGCCGCCGCAAAAATCCACAAGAACAACCGCAGGCGCCTGCTTCACGCCTTGACGAGGGCCGAGCGGGGGAATCCGCTCGGGGAGAACCTCGCCGGGGAGATGCCTCTGTACGATTATGTGATGATCGTGCTCACGATGTCGCGGGAGATTCTCCATGAGCGCATCGCGGAACGCGTCGACGCGATGTTCGCGCAAGGCCTCCTCGCGGAAGCGAGACATCTCTACGACCAAGGCGGTTCCCAGAAAGCGCAAGAAGCCATCGGCTACAAGGAGTGTTTCGCTCACTTCGACGGCCTCATCACCCTGCAAGAGGCCAAGGACCTCATCAAACAAAACACCCGCCGTTTCGCCAAACGGCAGCTGACATATTTTCGCAACCAGTTCGACGCCCATTGGATCGAAGTCGATCCCGACGACTTCGCCGCGACTGCCCGGGAGGCCGAACGCATCCTCGAAAAGAGTCTATGAAAACCCGCCTGTAAAAGGCGGGGTGTGCGAAGAAAATGAAAAGGACGCCGAGCGTCCTTT
>PUKL01000089.1 GCA_003552275.1 Mollicutes bacterium | reverse complement strand
GCGAAGCCGCCTTCGTCACCGACTGCGGTGTTGTAGCCTTTGGCTTGCAGGACCTTCTTCAAGGCGTGGAAGATCTCGCTTCCCATACGGAGGGCCTCCTGGAAGGACTCGGCGCCCACGGGCATGATCATGAACTCCTGGAAGTCGACGTTGTTGTCGGCGTGGCTGCCGCCGTTCAAGATGTTCATCATCGGGGTGGGGAGCTCCCGCGCGGCGAAACCGCCGAGATAGCGGTAAAGCGGGAGTCCGCTGAATTCGGCCGCCGCCCGGGCCGCGGCCATGGAGACGCCCAAAATGGCGTTCGCGCCGAGCTTGGCTTTGTTCTTGGTGCCGTCCAATTCAATCAGGGTGTTGTCGATCAAAAGCTGTTCGGTGACATCGAGGCCGATGAGTTCGGGGGCGATGACCTCGTTCACGTTGTCGACCGCTTTCGTGACGCCTTTGCCGTTGTAGCGGCCTTTGTCGTTGTCACGGAGTTCCACGGCCTCGTGTTCGCCGGTGGAGGCTCCGCTCGGAACGATGGCTCTACCGAAAGCGCCGGAATCGGTGCGGACCTCGACTTCGATGGTCGGGTTCCCGCGGGAATCGAGTACTTCTCGTGCATACACGTCGTTGATAAAGGGCATGTTCATCTCTCCTTCGGATTCGTTTTCTTGTTCCGTCTATGTTTTTTTTCGTGTCAATCTTCGATGAGACTTTTCCCAGTCATCTTTTCGGGCTTTTCGACGCCGAGATACTGAAGCATCGTCGGGGCGATGTCGCCGAGGATGCCGTCTTCACGGAGTTTCACCGCTTTGTCGGTGATGATGATGGGCACGGGGCTGCCGGTGTGGGCGGTGTGGATGCCGCCTTCGGCATCGAGCATCTTCTCGGCGTTGCCGTGATCGGCCGTGACGAGGGCCACACCACCGGCCTGCAGGGCCTTGTCGACGACCTTGCCGACGCATTCGTCCACGGTCTCGACGGCTTTCACGGTCGCTTGGATGTCGCCCGTGTGGCCGACCATGTCGCAGTTGGCGTAGTTGAGGATGATGGTGTCCAACCCGTCTTTCTCGATTTCTTCTATGACCCGTTTCGTGACCTCATGAGCGCTCATCTCGGGCTGCATGTCGTAGGTCGCGACTTTGGGGGAGTCGACGAGGATCCGTTTGGCGTTCTTGATCTCGCGGTCGGTGCCGCCGTCGAAGAAGAACGTCACATGGGCATACTTTTCCGTCTCGGCGATGCGGAGTTGTTTCAGGCCCGCTTCGCTCACGGTGTCGCCGAAGAGGTCGGAGAGCTCCTGCAGACCGAAAGCGATCGTCCCTTGCACATCTTCCGCGTAATGCATGGTGGAGACGTAATGGAGGTTCTCGAAGACCTTCTTCTCCTTCAAGCCCGACTTTTCGGGGTTGGAGAGGGAGACGGAAAGCTGGATGGCGCGATCGGGGCGGAAGTTCATGAAGATGCAGGCGTCATTGTCGCCGATGGTCCCTTCGGCATCCACGTTGAAGGGGACGACGAACTCGTCCGTGGCCTCTTCTTCATAGGATTTCTGCACACCGGCCCGGGCGGAGTCGGCACGGCGGCCCTTGGCTTCAGTCAGAATGTCGTAGGCCTTCTGGGTTCTCTCCCAGTTCTTGTCGCGGTCCATCGCGTAATAGCGGCCGTGCACACTCGCGAGGGAGCCCTTGTCGATCTCTTCCATGTAGTCTTCGAGTTCTTCGATAAAGGTCAAGGCCGATTTCGGCGGCACGTCCCTTCCGTCCAAGAAGGCGTGGACATACACTTTCTCGATCCCTTCTTCTTTGGCGAAGTCGAGCATCGCCTTGAAATGGTCGATGTGCGAATGGACGCCGCCGTCACTCAAAAGCCCCATGATATGGAGCTTGGAATCGTTCTTTTTCACATGGCGCATGGCGTTCGTATACGCCTCGTTTTGATAGAAGGAACCGTCCTCGATTGATTTGTGGATGCGGGTCAAGGACTGATAGACCACGCGGCCGGCACCGAGGTTCAAGTGGCCGACCTCGCTGTTTCCCATCTGGCCGTCGGGCAGTCCCACGGCCATACCGCTCGCTTGCAAGGAGGCCGAGGGGTATTCCTTGGAGAGCTTGTCGAGGTTCGGTGTCTTCGCCAGGCTGACGGCGTTGCCTTCGCCCGCTTCGGCGAGGCCGAGGCCGTCCATGACGATGAGGACCACTGGTCTTGTCATACATATCACCTACCGCAATGATTATAACAGTTTTTCGCGCCGATGAACAGGTATTCACACCCTCGGTAAGCGTTTACTTGTTTGTGTTTTCCGTTTCAATTCGTCCGCGCCTTTTGTATAATGGGCTTGAACGGAAAGGAAGATTTCTCATGGCGGAAAACCTGCTGCAGAGATTCCACAAGTATTTTCACGCCCGCAAGCGACGCAAGCTGGAAAACTACGCATTACCCGATCTTTTCACCTTGTTCTTGTCGGAAGAAGACGACCACACGGCGACCGCGGACGGGGAAGTGCTCGTCAATCCCTATGACTTCTTCGAGCGTCTCTTCCGCTACATCATGGAAGAAGGAAGAGACATCCGAGCGAAGACCCCGCTCTCCCGCATGCGAGACAAAACGCCCCAAAACGGTGATTGGCTGCAAGAGAGCATCATCTACTCGAGCCTCGTTCGGGCCTCGACTTCCTGGGACAGCGACCGGAGCGGCCGTCTCGAGACGAAAAACCTCCACGGCCAAGACGAGACGGGCTCCTTTTTGAAGATGGTCGCTTTGCTGCCGCTGTTGAAGAGGATGGGTGTGAACACCCTCTATCTCCTTCCCGTCATGGAACACGCAAAGACCCGTTCCAAGGGCGACGCCGGCAGCCCCTACAGCGTCATCGATTTTTTTCGTCTCGATTCCTCCCTGAAAGAGAGCCTCACGGGCGATGATTTCACAATCGACGAAGAGTTCTCCGTGTTGGTCGATGCCGCGCACGCCTTGGACATCCGGGTGCTCATCGACATCATCCCCCGCACGAACGGGCTCGAGAGTCGACTGATCCGCGAACACCCCGAATGGTTCTATTGGATCAAGAAAAGCGCCGCCGACACTTACCGCCCGCCGGAAGTGCCGGGGGTTTCGCCTTTGGAACTGCCCAGAAAAGAGAATCTGGCCAAAGTCTATCAAAGCGAAGATGTGCAACGCCACCTCGCCTTGTTCAGCCACGACCCGAAACGTCTCGACCCGGAGCGCTTCGCGAAACTGAAAAACGAACCCGATATTCTCGCCGCGATCGAAAAGGCCTTCGACCTCACCGTCGCGCCGGCCTTTTCCGACCGCATCAACGACCCGCAACCCCCTTGGTCCGATGTGACGTTCTTGCGACTCTATCTCGACCATCCCGACAATGCGAAAGAACACCTCGAGGACATAGACACTCCTCCCTACATCCTGTTCGATTCCATCAAGGCGAACCTCCACCCGGGGAAAGAGAGAAACGAAGAACTCTGGGACCTTCTCGCCGACATCCTGCCCCATTATCAAAATAACTACGGGATCGACGGGGCGCGGATCGATATGGGACACGCTCTTCCGAGCGCGCTCTTGGAACGGATCATCAGCCGCTCCCGGGCGCTCGATCCCGATTTCGGCCTCATCGCCGAAGAGCTCGATCCGGAAAACGACACCATCAGCCGCCAAAAAGGCTACAACATCATGACCGGCAACGGTTTCTACGCGTTGGCGAGACCTTTCACCGGCGAGACCTCGCATTTCATCCAAGACCTCGCTGAACGGGAGATCCCCTTCTTCGCCGCCGCCGAAACCCATGACACCCCCCGCCTCGCGGCACGGGAGGGCGGCGAGCCCTTCGCCTTCAACATGGTCGCCCTCTGTCATTTCTTGCCGAACGCCGTCCCCTTCATCAACAGCGGTCTCGAGGTCTTGGAAAAACAGCCGATGAATCTCGGCCTCGATGCGAGCGAGGCGGAAAGGAAACGCCTCCCCCTCTCCGACCCCTTGTACGGCAAACTCGCCCTCTTCGACCACTACGCCTTCCACTACAAGCATGCAAGACGCCATGTGGTCCCCGCCATTTTGCGCACACTGACACCCATCCGGAAAGCATGGCTCGACTGTATCATGAATCCGGCACGCTTCTTCTCCCTTACCATGGATGCCGCCCACGTCGTGGGGTTCGCTTACGGAAAAGACGACGGCAGGATGCTCCTTGTCTTTTCGAACCTCGATTGTTATCACGAAGTCTGGCAGTATCCCGATATCGGCCCCTTGCGCCGGCAGGTCGACAACCACATGCGACGGGGAAGACTCCTCTTTTCCACCCACGAGCCGCCCCGACCCTTCACGCAGTTTCTCGAAGGCGACGTCTTGGACATCCATCTCGGACCCGGTGAGATCAAGATCGTCGAAATCGCTTGACACAATTAAAAAGATGTCGGAAGTTTTTATGCTTCCGACATCTTTTTTTGATCACCGGCCGGTCTCTTCCAACAAGGACTGTTGCAGGAAGGGGGTCAACCGTCGCAAAAGATACAATGTGGCCAGAATCTGCACGGGCCAGAGGAACGGGAGCCGCACGAATCGGGCCAAAGCCCAGACTTGCGCCATGAACCCCACGGTGGGATCGGCCGTGCCGACGCCGAGGATGTAGAGTTGGACGGAATCGATGAGCATCGTCACGATAGAGAGGGCGACGACCATGAGGGAAAAGCGCTTGATCTCGGGTTTCACCCGCCCATGGAACAAGAGCCCCGCAATGCCTCCCCAAAGCATCGCCGACAAAGTGAAAAGCGTGGGGAAAGTCACCCCGAAGGGGGAAAAGAGCACATAGAGGATGTCCGTGAGCGCACCGATGAGAAACCCGAAATAGGGTCCGAGCACCATCCCGCCGAACATGAAGACGACCATCTCGAGACGGATCGTGAAAGAAGCTCCGGTGAAATGGAGGGGGATATCCGAGATGAGTTTCATCACCGTGGCGATAGCGACGAGCATGGATGCGACAATCACCTTGCGTAGATCGAAAGTGGATCTTTCCAAACAAAAAACCTCCCAGGATGCTGGATTCGAGAGGTCCCTGAGCAATACTCCGAGAAAAACCAAAGTAAAGCCAGCGGACGCGCTCGGCCAACGCCACGAAGAACGTGTTCGTCCACACCCCACATCCCATGGTGTGGCACTTGACGCGGCAGAGCTACTCTGACAGAACCCATTGTAACAGTTTTCGTGTGATTTTCAAGTCTAACGGC
>PUKL01000024.1 GCA_003552275.1 Mollicutes bacterium | reverse complement strand
TAGACGCCACCGATGTTCAGCGCCTGGCCGGGTCCTTGCCCGAATCCCATCGGCAACAACAACCCCGCACTCGCGAAGAGCGAGGGGAAGAACGTATAGGCGAAAAGGAGGGTGATGGCGAGGCCGATGAGACCTTGCAAGAGATAGGTGGAGACGATGATCATCCCGTTGAAGAAACTCTGTCCCTTGCGGGTGCCGGCGACGAACTTTTCGTGGACCTTCAACCCCAGGGCGATGAAGCCGAGGGCGATGGCATGGTAGGTGATCATGCCCAAGAAACGGTTGGTGTCCTGCATCTGTCCGACATCGACGATGCGGGCATAGACGAGCTCTTTGACCAAGAGGCCCAAGAACCCGGCGATGACCGCCGTGGGGAGGAGGGACCTTCTGAGGAAGGGCACCTTCCGCCGGAGGACATTCGCAAACATCAAAAGCAATGCCAGAAATCCGAAATGCATCATGCCTTCCCAGATGATGAAGTCGCGGAAATCGATCATGTCTTACGCTCCCTGTTCATGTATTCGATGGCGAGGACGTATTTCAAGGCGTTGCGGCGGGGATTGTTCAAAAAATAGAGTGTACGTTCCTCGTCACGGTTGTGGATGATGAGTTTGTTGCGTTGTTGCACGGCGGCATCGAGATGTTTCACCGGCCATACGATGTGTTCTTTGTCCATCTTCACTTCGAACCGGGAAGGCGAGAGCGTGATCACGCCTTCACCGAGAAGCGTCTTCTTCGTCGAGCGGACGACATCGAGGACTCTTTCGCCTTCGTCTTGGAAAAGGACGCCTTCAGGATGTGTGTCGATATGTTCGGCGAGCGCCCGCTTCTGCATCGCATACCATGTGCGGCTCGTGATGGTGGTTTCTTCTTCTTCTTCGGCGGGATGAAGCCGTCCCCAGCCGTCGATGACGTAGGTGAAACCGCACGAGGTGCAGTGCACCGCGTCCTTTTCGCTGTGGAGGGTGTCGAACGCACGGCAGGCGGGACAGAAAAAGTAGGTGCTTTCGAAGTATTCCGCGGGAGCGGTTCCTTTGTACAATGTCGCATGTTCCTCGGCGAAGGCCAGATCATCGACAGCGAGTTCCGTCTTGATCTCGGTCAGGATGTCGGCGGGGGAAAGATCCTTGTAATCTTCATAACGGAGAATTCTTTTCACACTGCCCTTCATGTAGCCTTTGCGGACGCCGCGACCCCAGCGGGGGTTGGAAAGATGACCGCCCTCGATGTTATAGAGGAGCACGGGCAGCTTCAAGAGCTTCACGAGCTTGGCGATCGCTTCCGGCATCGGCATGAGGTCGCCCGTGAATGTGGCGTTCCCCTCGGGGAAGATGCCGATGGAACCGCCGCTCTTGACGACGGAGCGGATGTCGCGGATCGTGGCGAGGTCCGCACGGTACTTGGTCTTCGGGATCGGCATGACGAGCAGTTTCATGAAAAAGGCCCAGAACTTGACGGAAAAGATCATGTCGGAGGCCACATAGAAGATGGGCTCGCGGAAAGAGAGGCCCACGGTGAAGGGGTCGATGTCCATGACATGGTTGGAGAGGACGAGATAGGGGCCTTTCAGGTCTTTCGGCGGGCGGAAGCGGACGGCGGTGTGGTTGTAGCGGAGTTTCATGTAGAGACGGAAGAACGGACGGAGAACGGCATACGTCACGGTGTGGCGGATTCTTTTGCGCAAGGGGGATCCACCTTTCCATAGAGGGATGGGGTGTTCAGTCTTCTTCGAGGGAGAGGACGGAAAGGAAGGCTTCTTGCGGCACATCGACCTTACCGACGCTCTTCATGCGGCGCTTGCCCTCCTTTTGTTTTTCGAGGAGTTTCTTCTTTCTGCTCACATCCCCGCCGTAGCACTTGGAGAGCACGTTCTTGCGGAGCGCCCGGATGGTCGAACGGGCGACGATCCGGTTGCCGAGTGCGGCTTGCACGGGCACTTCGAACATCTGGCGGGGGATGAGTTCCTTGAGTCTTTCGGTGATGGCCTTGCCGCGTTTATGGGCGAAATCGCGATGGACGATGACGGAGAGGGCGTCCACGGGCTCATGGTTGATGAGGATGTCCATCCGGACGAGATCGCTCTCTCTGTAACCCTTGAAATCATAGTCGAGCGACGCATAGCCTTTGGAGGAGGATTTCAGCTTGTCGAAAAAGTCGTAGACGATTTCAAGCAGGGGGAGCTCATAAGCGAGCTCGACCCGATAATCGCCGAGATAGCGGGTGTCTTTGTAGATGCCGCGCTTGTTCTGACAAAGTTCCATGATGTTGCCGACATACTCGCGCGGACACATGATGGTCGCATCCACATAGGGCTCCTCGATGGATGCCACTTCGTCGGTGTCGGGGAGGAGGCAGGGGTTGTCGACGGTGATGGTCCTGCCGTCTTTCAGATGCACATTGTAGACGACACTCGGGGCCGTGGCGATGAGACCGATGTCGAATTCGCGCCGGATCCGTTCTTGGATGATCTCGAGATGGAGCGTCCCCAAGAATCCGCAGCGAAAGCCGAAACCGAGCGCCTTCGAATTCTCCGGCTCGAACATCAAACTCGCATCGTTCAGTTTCAGCTTCTCCAAAGCCTCGCGCAGGTCGTTGTACTCGTTCGTGTCGATCGGGAAGAGGCCGCAATAGACCATCGATTTCATCGTCCTGTATCCGGGGAGGGGCGTTGCGGCGGACTTTTCGGCATGGGTCACGGTGTCGCCGACCCGGACGTTCTCCACCGACTTGATGGAAGCCACGAGATAGCCGACATCGCCCGGGGCGAGATACTCTTTGGGTTGGGGTTTGGGGGTGTTGACACCGACCTCGCTCACTTCGTAGACCTTCTTGCTCGCCATCATGCGGATCATGTCCCCTTTCCGCAATACACCCTCTACCATGCGGATGGAGGGGATGACACCGCGATAAGGGTCGTACAGCGAATCGAAAATGAGCGCCCGGAGAGGCTTTTCGGCCTCGCCCGTCGGCGCGGGTATCCTCTCGACGATGGCCGCGAGGACATCGTCGATGCCTTCACCTTCCTTGGCGCTCGCGAGGACCGCTTCATTCGCGTCGAGACCGATGACATCCTCGATGTCCTTCTTGACTTTTTCGACATCGGCGTTCGGAAGGTCGATCTTGTTGATGACGGGGATGATCTCGAGGTCGTTGTCGAGGGCCAGATAGACGTTGGCGAGCGTCTGCGCCTCGATGCCTTGCGCGGCATCGACGACCAGAATCGCCCCCTCGCACGCAGCGAGGCTCCGCGACACTTCATAGGTGAAATCGACATGTCCGGGCGTGTCGATGAGATGGAGGATGTAGTCTTCATCATCGGTGTGGCGATAGAGAAGCTGCACGGCGTTCAGCTTGATGGTGATGCCGCGCTCTCTTTCGAGGTCCATCGAGTCGAGGAGCTGTTCACGCATCTCCCGTGCGGTCACGGAGCGCGTCTTCTCGAGAATCCTGTCGGCCAGGGTGCTCTTGCCGTGATCGATATGGGCAATGATGGAGAAGTTGCGGATCCGTTTTTGCCGTTCTTTTATCTTGTCGATTGCATTGTTGTCCATGTCGATCTTCCTTTCCAAGCATGCATCAGTGTCCGGAGCGGTTGTCCTTTTGCGGGACGCGGTCGGGATGAAGCCTTGCAAAAGCGTCCTTCGTGATCCGGTATTCGACGCTGGTCCGCTTTCTTCCCAGCTGGTCGGTCCAGACATCCTTCCTGACGGCCGTCCGGTCGAAGCCGAGAGATTCGTACACGTGCTGGGCGCGGGTGTTTTCCACCATCGTGTCGAGCTCGATCCTTTCGGCGCCGAGATCGAAAAGCACATGGGCCATCATCGTCTTCAGGGCGTCGGGTCCGAGACCCTTGCCCTGTGCGGCGACTTCGCATATCTTGATGCCGACGACACCGGTGGCATCGTCTTTGAAGGAAGAGCTCATCTCGCCGACGGCCGTGCCGGAAGCGTCTTCCAAAATGTAGACGCGATGGGCCCTCTTGTCGTCTTGTTGGCGTCGCAATCGCTTTTTCAATCGATCACGGTCGGTCGCGATCCCTTCGGGGAATCCCGCATGTTCCATGATGTCGCCGTCCGCCCACCAATCGGCGAGCATGTCGGCATCGTCCTCGTCAGCGAGACGGATGCGCACCTTTTCTCCTGTCAACATTCCGAACGCCTTCCTTCCGTGTTTCATGACACATACCCATTTTATCACAAGGCGCCTTCGGGAAAAAGTGCAAAGTTGTCCGAATAAAAAGATGCCGGAGCGGACTCCGGCATCTTTTTGACATCGCGCGTTTGTAAGCCATGTTCTGTACCCTTCCGGGTGGCAACCATTTATCTGTGCGCACATGCGCACCCCTTCGCCGGTTCATTTCCCGTTGAAGGGCGCCCCTACCATAATTTGGGTTTCTAGCTCGCGGGGTTTACCCGTTCCACTCCGGGTGTCTCCACCCGGACTCGTCTCTGTGGCACTTTTACAGGTACTCACGCCCCGAGGGGTCGCTTTCCCGGCCGTCGCCCCGAACGGGGCGCATGGCGTTATGGTTTCCGCCATCACGATCACTACGGGCGTCGCAGCCCGTGCTAGCATGGACTTTCCTAACGTCCCCGTAGGACGCTCGGTCGCCCGACGCGCAATGTTTCATCCTACCATCATTATATCATATGTGTCGGATTATTGTTTCTTGTCGTCTTTCTTTGGGGACGGTCTCGGTCCCCGTCTCTCGGGACGGCGTTTCCTGTCGCGCGGTGGTCTTCTGTCCTTGTCTTGACTACCGCGCTCAGGCTTTTTTGGCTCTTTGCCCTCCCCGGGCTTGGGTTTCGGCAATGTGGCCTTGCGGGAGAGGTCGATGCGGCCGCGGTCGTCGATGCCGATGACCTTGACATCGACCTTGTCGCCGAGTTTGACGACATCCTCGACCTTGCCCACGCGCTCATGCGCGAGTTTGGAGATGTGGCAGAGTCCGTCGGTGCCGCGCCAGAGTTCGATGAAGGCGCCGAATTTCTCGATCCGGACGACCTTGCCGCGGTAGACTTCGCCGACCTTGGCGACCCGCACGATGTCCTCGATCTCCTTCATGGCGTTGTTGATGGGTTCCATGTCGGTGTGCATGATCGTGACACGTCCGTCTTGTTCGATGTCGATTCTGACATCGTCGTTGCGGTCGATGATGTCGTTGATCATCTTGCCGCCCGGACCGATGACGTCTCTGATCTTCTCGGGGTCGATGACCATGATCTTGACCTTGGGTGCGTATTTCGAGACTTCCTCGCGGGGTTCGGGAAT
>PUKL01000068.1 GCA_003552275.1 Mollicutes bacterium | reverse complement strand
GCTTCCGCGAACTCGCGTACAAGGGGCAAATCCCGGGCGTCAAAAAAGCAAGTTGGTAAAAATATTTTCCTGTGATTGGGAGGAGGCAATGAGACATGGCAATGACAGACCCTATTGCTGATATGTTGACACGCATCAGAAACGCGAACCAAATGAAAGCACTAACCGTCGACATTCCGGCATCCAAGCTCAAAAAAGAGGTCTTGGAGCTCATGCGCGACGAAGGATATATCGCGAAAGTCGATGTCATCCGGGCCAAGCCGGTTGACAAACTGCGCGTCACGATGAGATACAATGACAACGAACGTGTTGTCAAAGGCCTGAAACGCATTTCCAAACCCGGCCTGAGAGTATACGCCGGCAGCGGTGAACTTCCCAAAGTCCTCAACGGACTCGGTATCGCTGTCATTTCGACGTCCAAGGGTGTTCTCACCGACCGAGAAGCCCGCAAACAAAACGTCGGTGGCGAAATTCTGGCCTACATCTGGTGATCAATCAAAGGAGGTACGCATTATGAGTCGTATCGGGAAGAAACCCATCGTCCTGCCTGAAGGCGTTACCGCACACATCGACGGACAGAAGATAGAGCTGAAGGGCCCCAAAGGGACATTGAATACCAAGGTGCACGAAACGATGACCCTCACACTCGAAGACAACCAAGTCATCATCGACAGGGAAGACGACACCAAGACCCAACGCATGCTCCACGGCACGGCCCGCGCCCAGATCGCGAACATGGTCGTGGGTGTGAGCACGGGATTCACCAAGAAGCTCAAAATGGTCGGTGTCGGATATCGTGCCAAAAAACAAGGCAACAAACTTGTCGTCAGCGCCGGTTATTCGAGCGACGTCGAAGTCGACATCCCCGACGGCGTCGAGGTCGAAGTGAACAAGAACACCGATATCACCGTCTCGGGAATCGACAAGCACAAGGTCGGCGAGTTCGCCTCTCATATCCGGGCGATCCGCAAACCGGAACCCTACCTCGGCAAGGGTATCCGCTATGTCGACGAAAGGGTACGCCGCAAAGAAGGAAAAATCGCTAAATAGCAGTCAGGAGTGACGAATAGATGATCAACAAGAAACCAAGAAACGAAATGCGCAAGCAAAGGCACTATCGGGCGAGGATGAACCTCGTCGGCACCCCTTTGCGTCCGCGCTTGAGCGTATACCGTTCCAACAAGAACATCTATGCCCAATTGATCGATGATGTGAACGGAGAGACTCTCGTCAGCGCCTCGACAATGGAAGAAGACGCGGTGAAAGAGACCCGCGGCAACAAGAAGGGCGCCCAAGCGGTCGGCGAGCTTCTCGCCCAACGGGCACTCGAGAAAGAAATCAAGCGGGTCGTCTTCGACCGTAGCGGCTACCGCTATCACGGGCGCATCAAAGCGCTGGCCGAGGCCGCACGCGCTCAAGGATTGGAATTCTAAGAAGGAGGTACTCCATGCAAAGAGACCGTAGAAAACGCCAAAAGAGAAGAAAACGCGAAGAGAACATCTACGAAGAACGCGTCGTCAGCATCAGCCGCGTCGTGAAAGTCGTCAAAGGCGGCCGTCGCTTCCGTTTCAACGCGCTTGTCGTTGTCGGCGACAAAAAGGGACAGGTCGGTTTCGGCACCGGAAAAGCCCAAGAGGTTCCCGATGCCATCAGGAAAGCCATCGAAGAAGCCAAGCGGAACTTTGTCAAAGTGCCGATGTACGGCACGACGATCCCGCATGAGATCACCGGCAAACACGGTGGCGGACGCGTCTATCTGAAGCCCGCCGTCGAAGGTACCGGTGTCATCGCCGGCGGCCCCATACGTGCCGTATTGGAAGCCGCGGGTGTGCAGGACATCCTGAGCAAATCGCTCGGATCCGACTCCCCCATCAACATCGTCCGCGCCACCATGGACGCCATCCATAGGCTGCGTACGGCTGACGAAGTCGCCCGCACACGCGGAAAAGAAGCAAAAGAGATCCTCGGGTGAAGATTCCTCATCATCACCCTTACATGTTGACGAAGAATAGGAGGTAGCCACATGAAACTTCATGAACTGCAACCGACCCCGGGTTCGACGAAGAAGAGAAAACGCGTCGGCCGCGGCATGGGAAGCGGCACCGGCAAGCTCGCCGGTCGTGGACATAAAGGGCAGAAACAACGCGCCGGCTTCAGCCAGCCCATCGGTTTCGAAGGTGGACAGACTCCCCTTTACAAACGTTTCCGCAAAGTCGGTTTCAAAAACCCCAACCGCAAAGATTTCGCGACCGTGAACGTCGAACGGTTGAATCGCTATGAAGACGGGGCTGTCATCACACCGGAAACACTCCTCGAAGACCGTGTGATTTCCAAGGTGATGGACGGCGTGAAAATTCTCGGAAAAGGGTCCCTCGAGAAAAAGGTGACCGTCAAAGCACATAAATTCACATCGACCGCCGAAGAGAAGATCAAAGCTGCCGGCGGAACCGTCGAGGTGATATGATGGATACCATCAAGGCCGTATTCAAGAACAAGAGCCTGATGAAGAAGATTCTTTTCACTCTTAGCGTCTTTTTGATCTACAGGCTCGCAACGTTCATCCGCATGCCCCTCATCGACCCGACTCTCATCACGCAGTTCTTTGAAGAGCAGGGCGGGTTTTTGGGCATCATGGACGCCTTCACGGGACAGGCTTTGAGCAACTACTCCATCATCGCTTTGGGCATCGCCCCCTACATCACCGCTTCGATCGTCATCCAGCTTTTGCAGATGGATATCGTGCCCATTCTCAAAGAATGGTCGCAAGAAGGTGAAGTGGGGAAAAAGAAAATCAGCCAGCTCACGAGGTATCTCGCTTTGGGTCTCGCTTTTGTCCAGGCCCTCGGGATGACCTTCGGTTTCTCATTGACCCAGGATTACATCTTCCAGCCTTGGGTCGAGGCCAATTTCCTCACTTACACATATCTCGCCCTCATCATGACCGGTGGTACGGCATTCTTGCTCTGGCTCGCCGACCAGATCACCTTGAAAGGAATCGGCAACGGAACATCGATGATCATCGTCGCCGGTATCATCGCCGGCATGCCCGGAATGTTCACCACGCTCGGACGTCAATATCTTTCCGAAGGCGAGGGGACCGGAGATTACATGATCTTCGGTGTCGTCGTGATCATGTTCATCCTGATTCTCATCGGGGTCACTTACATGCAATCGGCCGCCCGGAAGATTCCCATCCAGTATTCCAACCGCCCGAGCAGCGCCCGGTTCAAGGGCAAGAGCGCATCCAACATTCCGTTGAAGATCAACTCCGCGGGAGTCATCCCCGTCATCTTCGCGGTGACGATCCTCTCCCTGCCGCAGACGCTTTTGAACTTCCTTCCCGATTTCGCCCAGACCACACCGGGCTTTTGGATCAATGAGATGTTCAACTACCAGCGTCCGCTCGGTTATATCATCTATGCGATACTCATCATCGTCTTCACCTTCTTCTACTCGTTCGTACAGATCAATCCCGAGAAGATTTCCAACAACCTCCAGAAACAAAACGCCTTCATCCCCGGCGTGCGCCCGGGTGTGGAGACGGAGAACTATGTTTCGCGACTCCTTTTCAAAATCACGACCATCGGCGCTTTCTATCTGCTTGTCGTGGCATCCATCCCCATCCTCACCACGGCGATTTTCGGCCTCGATCCCTACATCCAGATCGGCGGGACATCCCTCCTGATCGTTGTCGGTGTCGCAATCGAGACCACCAAACAAATCAAGACCGACGTACAGGGCAAAACCTACAGCGGCTTCATCCGTTAGGAGGGCTTTGACATGAAACTCTTGGTCATGGGTCCTCCGGGAGCCGGCAAGGGGAGCCAGTCGAAGCGTCTTGTGGAAGACTACGACCTGACGAACATCTCCACCGGGGAGATGTTCAGGGAAGCGCATAAACGAGGAGAAAAACTCGGTATCGAAGCGATGGAATACATCGAGAAGGGCGATTTGGTCGCCGACGACATCACGAATGAGATCGTCCGCAAACGCCTTTTGAAAAAAGACGCCGAAGCATCCTTCCTCCTCGACGGCTACCCCCGCACCGTCAATCAGGCGAAGGCGCTGGACGATATGCTCGATAAGATGGGGACGCGACTGACAGCCGTCATCAACATCGTCGTCGACAAAGAGGTCATCCTCGAACGCATGGTGGGCCGGCGCGTGTGCAAGTCGTGCAACGCGACCTATCACACGAAGTTCCGTCCCTCCGGCAAAGAAGGCGTCTGCGACGAGTGCGGCGGCGAACTCTACCAAAGAGAAGACGACAAGCCCGCTTCGGTACGCAACCGTCTGAACATCTATGAGTCGAAGACGAAACCCATCATCGACTACTACAAAGGCCGCGGCGTCCTCGTGAACATCAACGGCATGCAGTCTTTCGAGGCCGTCTATGCCAACATCCGCCGGGCTTTGCGAGAGATCGTGCGATGATAACCCGCAAATCACCTCGGGAGATCACCCTCATGAGAGAAGCCGGCCGCATTGTCGCCTTGGCCCATGAGGCCGTAAGGCAAGCTGTCCGACCCGGCATCTCCACCGCACGTATCGACGCCATCGTGGAAGAGACGATCCGTTCCCACGGAGCCGTTCCCTCGTTCAAGGGTTATGGCGGGTTCCCCGCGAGTGCCTGCACGTCGGTGAACGAAGAGATCATCCACGGCATCCCCGCGAAGACGAAGCGCCTCAAGGAAGGCGACATCCTGAAAGTGGACATCGGCGCCGAATACAAAGGCTATCATGGAGATTCGGCTTGGACCTATCCTGTGGGGGACATTCCCGAAGAGACCCGGAAATTGCTCGACGTCACACGGGAGGCCTTGTTCGAAGGTTTGCGGCACGCCGTCAGCGGCAACCGTCTGCAGGACATCTCCCATGCGGTGCAGACACATGTCGAGAAGCACGGTTTCAGTGTGGTCCGCGACTTCGTCGGACACGGCATCGGCAAAAGATTGCATGAAGCCCCCGAGGTCCCCAACTTCGGTGAAGCCGGGAAGGGACCCGTCCTGAAAGCCGGGATGACTCTCGCGATCGAACCGATGGTGAATGCCGGAACCCACGAGACGACGGTGCTCGCCGACGGCTGGACGGCCGTCACCGCGGATTCGTCATTGAGCGCCCATTATGAACACACCGTTTTGATCACTGAAGAAGGCTATGATCTATTAACCGTCCTGGAAGGAGGCGACCGTCATGGCTGAAAAAGAAGAAAAAATCGAAGTCCAAGGCAAAATCGTCGAAGCGTTGCCGAACACGGAATTCCTGGTGGAATTG
>PUKL01000019.1 GCA_003552275.1 Mollicutes bacterium | reverse complement strand
GACATCGGTGGTTCGAATCCACCTAGCCCAGCCATTGTGCGGGTGTGGCGGAACTGGCAGACGCGCTAGATTTAGGATCTAGTTCTTCGGAGTGCAGGTTCAAATCCTGTCACCCGCACCAAAGCCACCCATCAAACGGACACAACCCTCCCGTTCACGTGGACCGGTTGTGTTTTTCTTTGCCATGAAGCGGTTTCCCGCCTCTTGGGCATGTATATCGACAAGAACCGGAAGAAAAATGTTATAATGAGCAATGTGTCACCTGTTGTCATCACGAGGGAAATCATAACCGCACATTTGTCGGATGCAAAGGGACACGTTTGGAGAAACGGCAGTCGACAAGAAGGTGAGAATCATGGTCCGTGTCAAATTCTATGGAAGATTGAAGGCTCGCTACGGCATCAGGGTGACCGAAGTGGCGGGAACCTCGCTTGAAGATGTCATCACCGCCATCGTGACCAAGCATCCGGAAGTCCGTGCGGAGGATCTGCGCAATGCCACAGTCATCGTCAACCGCAAACAGGGGGACCGAAAAGACAACCAAGGCCTCTCTTTCTCTTCCGGTGACGAACTGGTCTTCATTTCCCCTGTGGGTGGAGGATGATGACAACGGCCTGATCGCTTTGGAGACCGGAGTGACGGCCATTCGTCATACAACATGTTATTAGGCAGGATAGGAACACAATAATCCCAAGTCTTGGAGGTTTGTATGCGTAAAGTCCAACTGGTCACCGACAGCACCTGTGATTTGTCCGCCGACCTCATCAAGAAGCATGATATCGATGTTGTTCCCTTGAATGTCAACTTCGATGAAGAATCCTATCGGGACAATGTCGATCTCACAACCGAGAAGATGTACGAGATCGTCAAGAAAAAAGGCAAGGTCCCCAAGACATCGGCCGCTTCGCCGGCTTTGTTCGAGGAGGTTTTCCGCAAACATCTCGACGAGGGGAAGGCGATCGTTTTCACGGGTATCGGCTCGCATTTTTCCGCCACCCTCCAAAATGCGACCATCGCCAAGAACGCCATCGGCTCCGAAGACATCCATCTTGTCGATTCCGAGAACCTTTCCTCGGGGACGGGGTTGCTGCTTCTGAAAGCGACGAAATATCGTGACCAGGGCCTTGAAGCGAAAGAGATAGCCGAAAAGGTTTCCGGACTCACCCCCAAAGTGCGCACCCAGTTCGTCATCGACACACTGGAGTATCTGCACAAAGGAGGCAGACTCAAAGCCATTTCCCGGTTTGTCGGCTCCATGCTTAGAATCAAGCCGATCATCAAAGTCGTCGACGGCGAGATGACCATCGGGAAGAAAGCGAGAGGAAACATCAGGGTGGGGATCAAACTCATGCTCAAGGATGCTTTGAAGGACAGAGACAGAATGGACAAAGACTTCCTGATGATCACCCATTCGCTCGCAGCGGAGTCCGCCGACTACATCCGCTCACGCATCGAGGAGGAGTTGGATGTCGAAACCATCTATGAAACGCAAGCCGGCTGTGTGATATCATCCCATTGCGGAAAAGGCACGATCGGCATCCTCTATTTGGTAGAATGAAAAAAGCGTTCCCGGTCGGGAACGCTTTTCATTTTAATGTGAAATCGCTAAAGCAAGGCCTTTATGTCTTCGACACGATCCAAACGTTCCCAGGTCAGATCGAGGTCTTCCCTGCCGAAATGACCATAGGCGGCCGTTTGGAGATAGATGGGTTTACATAGGTCGAGGTTCTTGATGATGGCGCTCGGACGTAGGTCGAAGAGTTTGCGGATGATGGTGATCATCTCGTCGTGTTTGATTTTCCCGGTGCCGAAAGAATCAACACCGATGCTCACGGGCTCGGTGACGCCGATGGCATAGGCAAGTTGGACTTCCAATCGGTCGGCCACACCGGCGGCTACCATGTTCTTGGCCACATGCCGGGCGGCATAGGAGGCGCTCCTGTCGACCTTGCTGGGGTCTTTTCCACTGAAGGCCCCGCCTCCATGGCGTGCTTGGCCGCCGTAGGTGTCGACAATGATCTTTCTTCCCGTCAGGCCGGCGTCGCCGTGTGGACCGCCGATGACGAACTTGCCGGTGGGGTTGATATAGTATCGTGTCTTCTCGTCGACAAGGTGTTTTGGTAATACGGGCTCGAAGACATGTTTCTTGATATCCGCGTGGATCTTTTCTTGTTTGATGTTCGGCGCGTGCTGGGTGGAAAGAACGACACTGTCGATACGGAGGGGATTCTCATCATTGTCGTATTCGATGGTGACTTGCGTCTTGCCGTCGGGGCGGAGATAGGGGAGCGTACGGTCTTTACGGACGTCTCGCAGGCGGCGTGCGAGTTTTTGGGCCAGGACATGCGTCAAGGGCATGTATTCCGGCGTCTCGTTTGTCGCATAGCCGATCATGAGCCCCTGGTCGCCGGCTCCGAGCTCGTCTGTGTCTTTTTTTTCCACACCTTGAGCGATATCGGCCGATTGCGGGTCGATGGCCACGAGCACGCCCATGGTTTCCGCATCGAAACCGTATTTCCCCCGGTCGTAGCCGATGTCCTTGACCGTCTTTCTGACGATGCCCTGGATGTCGACATAGGTTTTCGTTGTGATCTCGCCCATGACGAGGATGAGTCCGGTCGTGGCCGCAGTCTCACAGGCCACACGGGCGTCGGGGTCATCGGCCAAAATGGCGTCTAGCACGGCATCGGAAATCTGGTCGCAGATCTTGTCGGGATGGCCTTCGGTCACAGCTTCCGAAGTGTAGAGTTTCCGGTTGTTCGTGGTCATGGTTATCAGTCTTCCTTCGCCTTGTATTCGGGTAGAGAGCACAATACATCTTCCGCATGGCCGCTTGCCCGCACCTTGCGTCGAGCGGTCACGATGCCACCCTTTTCATCGAGGATGAAGGTGCTCCTCTCGACACCGAGATGCGTCTTGCCGAACATCTTCTTCTTTTTGATGACATCGAAAGCTTCGCAGAGCATCCCTTCGGTGTCGCTCAAAAGCAGGATGTCGAGGTCGTGCTTTTCCCGGAAACGTTGATGGGATTCGACCGAATCGCGACTGACACCGACAATCGTGTACCCGAGGGACGAGAATTCCTCTTTCAGGGCGGTGAACTCTTTAGCCTCCGAGGTGCATCCCGGTGTATTGTCCTTGGGGTAGAAATAAAGAACGATCCTTGCAGGCAAGAAATCCCTCAATTTGTGCGATTTCCCATCGCTTCCCCTTAGGGGGATGTCCAAGTAGTCCATGTCTTCGGCACTTCCTCTCTTTTTGGGAACGGGGTCGTAGCCCCCTTTGGAAAGGGGATTACAGCGCAGGATACGATACATGGTCAGAAAGCCGGCATAGAAAAAATTACGGGTTTTAAAGGCTTCCTTGGCATAGGAGCTGCATGTCGGTGTGAACCGGCAAGTAGGCTGCTTGTTCATAGTGGCATCCTGATAGAAGTCGATGAGTCTGATCACGAGTCTTTTCATACCTACACCCCGCTACACTCACACTAATCATATCAAACGCATGTTTTTCCTGCAATAGATATGACGCTCATCCGTATTCCCGCCATGGACATCGTGAGGAGATTTTGGTAGAATGTACAGGGTGATTGTATGGCGGAAGAAGCAGCAGTCGAAACCTTCTTCGACTACTTGGACCAAGTGGCGACAAAACTCTACAAATCTCGCAAAGTACCCTATTTGAAAGGTGTCAGTGAAGCTCTCCAGTATTTATTGGATGACAAGACGAGCATGCAACTAGACAACGATACGGAAACCGGTTTGCAAGAATATAAACTGACCGTGACGGAACAACCCTTCGACAAAGAGACGGTCCGTCGGGCCATCCAACTCGCCCTCCTGAAAGGGTTCAAACACGAAAACATCACCAATTCGATGGTCACACCGGATTCGATCGGCATGTTCATGGCCTATCTGGCGAAAAAGCTCCACCCCGAGACTCCCGCCCGGAGCATCCTCGATCCCTTGGCGGGAACGGGAAACCTCCTGGCGACATTCCATAACCACTACAACGAAGAGAGCGTGCTGATCGGCATCGACAGTGACGCGCTCCTCTGCCGGTTGGCCCGGAACATGCTGGATGCCCTGGAAGCTGAAAGTCAGATCTTCCATCAAGACACGCTCACCTATAAGGGTGTCCCTGCGGACATGATCGTCTGCGATTTCCCCGTCGAGACCGTCGACAGGCGCCATGCCTATTTCCCCTACCAAGTCGTTTTGCATCATCTGCAACATCTCCGCCCCGGGGGCTACTTCCTCTCTTTGGTCGAGAACGACTTCTTCGATCAACACGAAAAAGAGAGATTCAAGGACACCCTTTTGGAAGAAGCCCATCTTGTGGGATTGGTGAAACTCGATGAAGGCCTCTTCGAGAACCACCCCCAGAGCATCCTCATCATGCAGAAGAAGATTGATGAGAACGACAAGCACCCCGAAGATTTCCTGCTTGTGGATTTACCTCCGTTCAGGGATGAACAAGCGTTTCCGCAAGCTTTACAAAAAATCGAACAATGGTTCGAGAACAAGAGAGGTTGAATGTTGATGAAAATCATGGCCGTAAACGCCGGGAGTTCCTCCCTGAAATTCCAACTGCTCAAGATGCCGGAAGAGACTGTCATCGCCAGTGGTCTGGTCGAACGGATTGGACTTGACGAAGCCGTTTTCAAGTTGAAATACGACGGTGAAAAACACGAAGAGACACTCGATGTCCCCAACCACAATGTGGCGGTGGATGTCGTGCTCAAGAACCTTGTGAAATTCAAAGTGGTCGAATCGTATGAAGAGATCGCCGCGGTGGGACACCGTGTGGTGCACGGCGGAGAGAAATTCAGCGATTCGGTGGTCATCGACGACGAAGTCCTGGAGACCATCGAAGCGGTGAGCGACCTCGCCCCGTTGCACAATCCCGCGAATCTCACGGGTATCCGGGCTTTCATGGAGGCATTGCCGGACAAGCCGATGGTCGCCGTCTTCGACACGGCATTCCATCAGACGATGGAAGAGGATGTCTACATCTATTCGACGCCCTACGAATGGTATGAAAAGCACGGTGTCCGCAAATACGGGTTCCACGGCACCAGTCACAAGTATGTTTCCCGGCGCATCGCCGAGATCATGGACAAAGACATTCGCGATCTCAAATCCATCATCCTCCATATCGGTAACGGCGCCAGCATATGTGCCGTCAACGGCGGTACGAGCGTCGACACGTCGATGGGATTCACCCCGCTTGCCGGAATCCCCATGGGAACACGGAGTGGCGACATCGACCCCGCGATCATCGAGTTCATCAGCCACAAAGAGAACAAGACCGTGAAGGAAGTCATGAACGACTTGAACAAGGCTTCCGGCTATCTCGGTATCAGCAACGTCTCATCCGATTCCCGCGATCTCTGGGCGGCCGCCGACAAGGGCGATGAACGCGCACTTCTGGCCATCCGGAAACAATCCAAGATGATTGCCGACTATATCGGTGCCTATTTCATCCAGATGGGCGGCGTCGATGCCATCGCGTTCACGGCGGGTGTCGGTGAGAACGCTCCCCGCACGCGCAAGATGAT
>PUKL01000055.1 GCA_003552275.1 Mollicutes bacterium | reverse complement strand
TGCCGATGCCATAGATATATGTCAGGGCGACGACGATGCGTTTGTCTCTGGGAATGTCTACTCCGGATATACGTGCCATGCGTGCACCTCCTCATTAACCTTGTCTTTGTTTGTGCCGGGGATTGTCGCAGATGACCATGACTTTCCCCTTGCGCTTGATGATCTTGCATTTATCGCAGATTTTCTTCACGGACGGTCTTACTTTCATGATCGTTTTCCTCCTAAAGGGTCTCTTCGATTATTTGTGGCGGTAGGTGATCCTTCCACGTGAAAGGTCATAGGGAGATAGTTCCACCGTGACCTTGTCTCCAGGTAAGATGCGTATGTAGTACATACGGATTTTACCTGAAACGTGGGCTTTCACCGTGTGGCCGTTGTCCAATTCCACCAAGAACTCCGTGTTCGGCAACGCTTCGACGATTTTGCCTTGGACTTCGATCTTTTCTTCTTTTTCAGCCATGACGGTCGCCTCCTTCCAGGACGGTTAAAAGCTCATAGCCTTTCTCTGTGATCAAGACGGTGTGTTCATAATGGGCGCTCAATGACGAATCCGCGGTGACGGCCGTCCAGCCGTCGTCGAGAATCTTCGTCTCATGGGTCCCGGCATTCACCATCGGTTCGATCGCGAGTGTCATCCCGGGTTTCAGGATGGGCCCCTTACCGGCTTCCCCGAAGTTGGGGACCTCGGGAGCCTCGTGCAATCTTTTGCCGATGCCGTGGCCGACGAAATCCCGGACCACGCTGAACCGGTGTTTCTCGACATGGGATTGCACAGCGTGGGAGATGTCTTGCAGACGGTTCCCCGGCACGGCGTGCCGTACACCCTCGAACAGGGCTTCCCGGGTGACTTCGAGCAGTTTCCGCGTCGCTTCGGGTATGGCGCCGACAGGGTAGGTCCAGGCCGAATCCCCATGATATCCCTTGTATTCCGCACCGATGTCCACTTTCAGGATGTCGCCTTCGGCGAGGCGTCTCGTTTTCGCGGGGATGCCATGGATGATCTCTTCGTTCAAGGATGTGCAGGCGCTCGCGGGGAACCCTCCGTAACCCTTGAAGGACGGAGTCGCACCATGAGCACGGATGGTCGCTTCCACGATGGCGTCGATGCGCGCGGTGGAGATACCCACCCGCACAGCTTCCTTGACGGCTTCATGGGCCAAAGCGACGATGCGTCCGGCTTCTCTCATGAAGGCGATCTCGCGGGGTGATTTGCGGCTTATCATCGGACGATCTCCCGCAAAGAACGGCGGATGTTGGCATATACGGCCTCGAACGACTGCATGCCGTTGATGTTCACGAGGACGCCCCGGCCTTTGTAGTAGTCGATGATGGATTTCGTTTTCGATTCGTAGATATTCAAGCGGTTCCGGACGGAGGCGGGCTTGTCGTCCTCTCTTTGGTAGAGTTCGCCGCCGCACTCGTCGCAGACGTCTTCCTTGTCGGAGGGGCGGAACTTGGTGTGGTAGGTCGCATTGCACGACTTGCACACACGCCGGCCCACCATGCGTTCGAGGATGACCTCGTTGTCGACGACGATGTTGATGACGGCCGTCAACCTCGTTCCCATCTTCTCGAGCATTTCGTCCAACGCTTTTGCCTGGTTGACCGTGCGGGGATAGCCGTCGAGGAGGAAGGACGCTTCGGCGTCTTTCTGCATGAGGCGCTTGCGGACGATCTCATTCGTGATGTCGTCGGCGACGAGGTTTCCCTTCTTGATATACTCCATCGCCTCGATTCCTAGTTTTTCGCCACGCCTGTAGGCTTCCCGGAACATCTCCCCGGTGGAGATGTTCGTCAGGTCGTAGTCTTCGACAAGCCGCTTCGACTGGCTCCCCTTGCCGGCTCCCGGAGGACCCATGACCAAGAGTTTCATGTCAAAGCCCTCCTAACGGATGAAGCCGCTGTAGGTTTTGCCCTGTACGTCGGTCTTTATCTGTTTGGTGGTCTCGATCGCGACACCGACGACGATCAGGAGACTGGTCCCGCCGATCTGGATGTAGGGGGGGAGTCCGAATATCGCCGTGGTGAGGATGGGGATGGAGGCCACGAGAAGCAGATAGACGGCGCCGATGGTCGTGATTTTGAAAAGGAGTCGGGAAACGTAGTTCTCCGTTTCTACGCCCGGGCGCACGCCGGGGATGAAGGCGTTCTGCTTCTGGAGGTTGTTGGAAATCTTCTCGGGGTTGATCTGTACGAACGAGTAGAAGAAGGTGAAGACGATGATGAGGATCGCATAGATGATGTAACCGAGGGGACGCTGGTAGTTGAACATCTCATTGATCCAGAATCCCGGTGTGGTCTGGGCGAAATCGGGAAGGAACTGCAAGAGCGTCTGGGGGAGGGAGAGGATCGTCACCGCGAAGATGACGGGGATGACCCCCGCGGAATTGATCTTCAACGGGATGTTGGATGCGCTCTTACCCTTGAAACGGGCGCTGCTGGGCCGGTTCGAATACTGGATGGGGATCTTTCGGGCGGCCGATTGCATATAGGTGACCCCGACGAGGATCAGGATGAACATCAGCACGACGACACCGAAAATCACGTAGTCTCGAGTCCCCTCGCCGTCGGCGAGGTATTGGCGACCGAGGGTCGTGAACATGCCGGGAAGACCGGCGATGATACCGGCTACGATGATCATCGACGTTCCGTTGCCGATGCCTTTCAAGGTGATCTGGTCGGCGAGCCAGAGCAAAAACGCCGTACCAGCGGTCATGATCAGGGCGAGATACGTGTAGGTGAGGAAATTCGCCTCGACCCACGGCTGGAAGATGTAATCCTGGGTCAAGGAGAAACCGAAAGTCATACCGAGTGCCTGCACGAAAGCGAGGCCCAGAGCGAGATATCTCGTCAGTTGGTTGATTTTCCTTTTGCCCACTTCGCCTTCTTGCGACCATTCCTTGAGAATGGGCACAATGTCCATCTGCAGAAGCTGGATGACGATGGAGGCGGTGATGTAGGGGGCGATGCCCAGTGCGATGATGGAATAGTTGCTCAAAGCCTGTCCCGTGAAGGCGTCCATGATGCCCAAGAACCCTCCCTGTTCTTCAAAGAACTGGGTGATGAGGGTCGGGTCGATGAGGGGCATGCGGATGAACGTCGCGAGCCTGTAGATCAAAAAGACGGCGAGGGTGAAAAGGATTTTCTTCATCAGGCTCTTGTTCTTGAATACGGCCTTGATGGTATCCATCAAATCACCTCGATGGTTCCGCCGGCGGCCTTGATTTTCTCTTCGGCTGTCGACGTGAATTTATGCGCTTTGACGGTCACCTTTTTCTCGAGTGATCCTTTCCCGAGGATTTTCAGACCGTCTTTCGTCCTGGAAATCACCCGGTCCTCGAGAAGCCTGTCCGGCGTGATGACGGTACCGTCTTCATAACGGTTCAACCGTTCGACATTCACGGTCGCGAACTCCTTGCGGTTGGGATTCTTGAAACCGACTTTGCGGAAACGTTTGTAGAGGGGGGTCTGTCCGCCTTCGAAGCCGATGGGCTGGCTGAAGCCGGCGCGTTGTTTCTGTCCCTTGTGTCCGCGGCCGGAAAGTTTGCCGGTGCCGCTGCCCATGCCGCGGCCGACGCGCTTTCTCTTCTTCGTCGAACCCGGGGTCGGTTTCAGTTCGTGAAGTTTCATGTGGCTACCTCCTATTCTTCGTCAACATGTGGGGGATGATGAGGAATCCTCACCCGAGGATCTCTTTTGGTTCCTTGCCGCGTGTACGGGCGACTTCGTCGGCCGTACGCAGTCTGTCAATGGCGTTCATCGTGGCGCGGACGATGTTGATGGGGGAATCGGACCCGAGCGACTTGCTCAGTATGTCCTTCACGCCCGCAGCTTCCAAAACGGCCCGGATGGGTCCGCCGGCGATGACACCGGTACCTTCGACGGCGGGTTTCAGATAGACGCGCCCGCCCCCGTGTTTTCCGGTAATCTCATGCGGAATCGTCGTGCCGTACATCGGCACTTTGACAAAGTTCCGCTTGGCTTCCTCGATCGCTTTCCGGATGGCATCGGGAACCTCTTGGGCTTTTCCGGTGCCGAAACCGACTTGTCCCTTCTTGTCGCCGACGACGACCAGCGCGTTGAAACGGAAGCGGCGGCCGCCCTTGACGACTTTCACGACACGACTGATGCTGACGACGCGTTCTTCGTAGATGTTCTCTTCGCGTTTTTTCCTTCTGCGTTTTCTACGATCTCTTTGCATGGAGTACCTCCTTCTTAGAATTCCAGTCCTTGAGCGCGTGCGGCCTCGGCCAGCGCCTTGACGCGCCCATGATAGCGGTAGCCGCTGCGGTCGAAGACGACCCGCTTGATATCCTTTTCAAGCGCCCGTTTGGCGATAAGCTCACCGACCGCTTGAGCGCCCTCCTTGGTGGCGCGGGTCTCTTTCACCGCGTCTTCTTCGAGTGTCGAGGCGCTGACGATTGTCTCACCGTTCACATCGTCGATCAACTGGGCATAGATGTTCTTGTGGGAACGGTATACGCTCAAGCGCGGACGCAAAGGGGTCCCGACGAGGTTCATCCTCGCTCGACGATGCCTTTGCTTGCGCATCTCGTTTCTAGTCTTCTTGTTGATCATCTATTCGTCACTCCTGACTGCTATTTAGCGATTTTTCCTTCTTTACGACGTACCCTCTCGTCGACGTAGCGGATTCCCTTGCCGAGATAGGGCTCCGGTTTGCGGATTGCGCGGATATGAGCGGCGAATTCGCCAACCTTCTGTCTGTCGATTCCCGAGACGGTGATATCGGTGTTCTTTTTCACTTCGACCTCGATGCCGTCGGGGATGTCGGCTTCGACATCGCTCGAATATCCGGCGCTGACGACCAGTCTGTTGCCCTGTTTTTTGGCTCGATAGCCGACGCCGACCATCTTGAGCTTCTTGGTGAATCCCTTGCTGACGCCCACGACCATGTTCTCGAGTTGTGCTCGCGCTGTACCGTGGAGCATCCGTTGGGTCTTGGTGTCGTCTTTCCTGTCGATGATGATCTGGTCGTCTTCGAGCTTGAGTGTCAATGTTTCATGCATCTTGTTCTTCAGAGTCCCTTTGGGGCCCTTCAGCTCTATGTTCTGTCCGTCGATTCGAGCGTCCACGCCTTCAGGCAGGACGACGGGTTTCTTGCCGATACGACTCATGTTTCGTACCTCCTTCGTTTGATCACCAGATGTAGGCCAGAATCTCGCCACCGACGTTCTGTTTGCGGGCTTCCCGGTCGCTGAGAACACCCTTGGACGTCGAAATGACAGCGATGCCGAGTCCGTTCAGGACTTTGGGGAGTTCACCGCTGCCGGCATACACTCTGAGTCCGGGTTTGGAAATGCGTTTCAAGCCTTTCACCACACGCTCGTTGTCGTTGTATCTCATCGTCACGCGCAGTTTGTCAACGGGCTTCGCCCGGATGACATCGACTTTCGCGATATATCCTTCGTCGCGCATGAGCTCCAAGACCTCTTTTTTGAGCTTGGATGCCGGGATGTCGACGGTTTGGGCTTTCATTTGGTTCGCGTTTCTGATGCGTGTCAACATGTCAGCAATAGGGTCTGTCATTGCCATGTCTCATTGCCTCCTCCCAATCA
>PUKL01000139.1 GCA_003552275.1 Mollicutes bacterium | reverse complement strand
TGTATTGTTTGGGGCTGTCCTTGATGCTGCATTTCGCGACGAAGAAGCGGAAACCGCCTTCCGGCGCTTTGCCGATCCTGAAGATCGTCGCTTCTTGCGCGGGGATGAGCCCGAATTCCATTGTCGGACCGATCTGTCGGTTGGGATGGACACCGAGACAGGCACCGGTGTCTTTCCGCGCCAGAGTGCACGCGCCCGCACCGCAATGCCAGAAGGTGATAGTGCCTTCTTCCTTGTCGATGGCCACGGGATCGCCCAGAAAGCTCGGATTGCCGCTCAAATACTCACCGACATACATGGAGAGCGCCCCGTATGCATCGGCCTCGCAGGCGGCACTCACGCGCATGTCGTTCAAAAGACTCAACACCGCACACACCGGCGTCTTGTATTCGTTGAAATAATCGGGCCAACACCTAGAAGCGAGGGCTTTGACGTCATGTTCGGCGACAAAACGCCGATGGGCTTCGTAGAGCCGCAGAAAATCACTCCTGTTGGGCTCTTTCACTCTATCGAGACCGGCCATCAAATCCTGGGCCGACTTCTTGGCATCATCAAGGTCCTTCTCGTCCAGTGAACGGGCGAGCTCCATCAATTCCCGCACCTCGGTCGTGATCAGGCGCACACCGAAGGAGGAGGCGAGAGCGGCCTCTTCCGCCGCACCGAAACCGAAACCTTCGGGAGGATGCCCGATGGAAGCGAGATTGAGGTCTTGCAAGGCGACTTTGGCCTTCGCGGCCGCAAACACGTCGTTGAGGTTGCCGCGAAGCTTTTCGTCTTGCGGATCGCCGATGACATGGAAGAGACTGTGTCTTTTCATCGCTTTGTGGGCGAAACCGGCGGCGAAAGCGCCGGTGAGCGAATTCAACCGCAAGCGTCCACCGTTCGAAGATGGTTCTTGCAATGTCCATAGCACCACCGGGACATCGTGGTGTTTGAACACTTCAGTCGCGAAACCGGCATGGGCGAACGTGAGATTCTGCAGTATGATCAGATCCGGATTCTTCCCCTCGATATGGTCTCGAACGTCTTCAAGACCGAGAAGGGGTCCTTTCGGTATATCGACATCGGCGGCGAGCTGTTTGAGCAAGGTTGCCGAAGCCTGGAACAATTCCCCGGCGGCGTCCTGATCGAATGTCGGAACACCGATGGGAACATAGAGACAGTTGAATGTCTTCATGATATCTCCTTCGTGTTATTTGTGACATGGGTGATGATCGGATGCCTCCTTGTGGCATCCGATCATCCCCTTGTTTGGAGGAACGACTTACGAGGTCTGTCAGTCGTCCAATTCGTCGAGTATCTTCTGTTCGAGTTCTGTCAGGATGTCCAAGGCCGATTTGCCGTTGGGATAGGCGGCGGCATTGGTCATGTCGTTGATCATGGGGTAGATGCCCGGGACTTGGGTCATGTAGACCCAGTCGGCGGTCAAGGTTGTGGGTGTCGCACTGATCTCGTCTTGGAACATGCCCAATACGGGGTCGAGATCGCCGAAGTCGATGTCGGCGCCGACACGTGCGCTCAAGAACGGTACGAACTGGTTGAATTCGTCGTGGATCTCGGGTTGTGAGAACCACTCGATGAAGGCCTTCGCTTCTTCTTCCATGCCGGAGCCCTTCACGGCGCTCAGCGATTTTCCGCCGAGAACGGTCGCACGTTGTCCTTCGGGACCGGTGGGCATCGGAACGACGCCCCAGTTGAAGTCGGCATTGTCTTCATAGAAGCTGACGAACCAGTTGCCCGACATGTGGAAGCCGTAGCGGCCAGACATCATCAGTTCTTGTGCACCGGTGGAGAAGACCTCTTTGCTGATAATCTCGTCGGCATACAGGTCCATGAGAATTTGCAGTGCATCTTGGGCTTCTTGGGACTTCAGGTTCATCGATTCGAGGGGTTCGTCCCACATGGTGATGCCTTGTTGGTACATCAGGGGCATGAAACGGTGGCCTTGGAAGTCGAAGACGCCGGGATAGCTGACATCGTCCTGACCTTTCAGCTTGCTCATCTCGGTGATGAACTCGTCCCAATCCCAGATGTCGTCGTCGCCGCGGGTCGGATAGTTGACATCATACTTGTCCAAAAGATCGAAGTTGACATACAGTCCGTTCGCGGTGACATCCATCGGCAAACCGAGCGGATTGCCGGCGGCGTTTCTGAAGATGTTGTTGAAGCCTTCTTCGTCAAACACGCCGTCGAGTTCGACCATGTGATCCTGGAAGTTGTTCATGACACCTTCCGTCGTACGGATCAAAGCCGGTTGGTCGTCGCCGTCGATCATCGTGCCGAGGCGCGTCTCATAGACGTTCCAGCCGATCGGGTTCAACATGATGACGACACCGGTCTCCCGGTAGTACTTCTGCAGGATCGAAGCCATCACGTCCGCTTCGTTCCCGTCGCTGAACCACATCATCTCGAGCACTTTCTCGTCGTCGTCGGTGGTACAAGCGGCTACAGTGAAGAATGTGACCATGGCGATGAGTAAAACGAAAAACTTTTTCATATTTTCCTCCTCTAGGAATTTTTTATATCTATATCAACCTTGACTAAGGGTGGACATATCCCTTCGTCAAGTCGATATCCTTCGGTGAATCATCCCTTCATGCCGGTTTCGGCGACACCTTGCACGAAATTGCGCTGGAAGATGAGGAACACAACGAGCATCGGGATCATCGAGATCGTGCTGATCGCCAGGAGCGCCGCCCAGTCCGTCGTGTATTCGCCGCTGAGCGTGCTGATGCCGAGCTGCAAGGTGTAGCGGCTCGGTGAACGGATGGCGATGAGCGGCCAGACATAGTCGTTCCACCGCCACATGAAACTGAAAATCGCGATCGTGGCGATGGCCGGTTTGGCGTTGGGGACGATGATGCTCCTGAAGATGCGCCATTCCGAGGCGCCATCGATTCGGGCCGACTCGATGAGATCGTCGGGGATCGTCAAGAGGAACTGCCGCATCAAAAAGATGCCGGCCGGCGTCGCCGCGGGCGGGATGATGAGCGCCCAGAGCGTGTTGTAGAGGCCGAGGGTCCGGATGATCCGGGCGATCGGGACCATGATGACTTCCAAGGGCAACATGATGGTCGACAAGATGACGATCAGGATGATGGTGTCGCCCTTGAAACGGAATTTGGCGAGCGCGTAGCCCGACATCGTGTTGATGACGACGGCGACGACGGTGCTCGCGATGGCGACGATGAAGGAGTTCCTGATCCATTCGTAGGTCATGAAATAGGGATTGTCTATCAACCGTTTGAAATTGTCGAGGGTCCAATCACGAGGGAAGAACGTCGGGATGTGTTGGAAGAGTTCACTGCGGGATTTGAAAGCGGAAAAGACCACATAGAGGACCGGCAAGAGGAAGAACAGCACCCAGAAGATCGCGAAGATATGGGTCAGGAACGATGCGCGTTTCTTCTTCATATCGCTCCCCTCCTCTTCGCCAAGGCGAGATTGCCGAGCGTGAAGATCATGACGATGGCGATCATCACCACGCTCATCGCGCTCGCCAGACCGATCTGTCGATAGGAGAAGGCGGTCTCATAGATGTAGCGGACGGCGAACTCGGTCGCATAGTTCGGTCCACCCCGGGTGAAACTCTCGACCAAGGGATAGATCTTGAATATCTCCATGCCGGCGAGGATGAAAATCATCAACCTAGCGGGGCGCAAAGAGGGATAGGTGACGTGCAGGAAACGTTGCCAGCGGTTGGCACCGTCGATTTCCGCCGCCTCGTACAACTGCGAAGGGATGCTCAAAAGCGCGGCCATGAACATGACCATATAGTAGCCGGCACGCGACCAGGTGAAGACGAAGACGACCGACCACCAGGCGAAGCGGGGGTTGAGGAGCGTCTCGATGCGGCCGATGCCGAGGGTGTCCAACAGTCCGTTGAAATAGCCCATCGAATCGCGGAGAATCCAGCGCCAGATCAAACCGACCACGAGGAAGGAGATCATGACCGGCCAATAATATGTGGCCCGGATGATGGGGCGTCCGCGCAACGGTTGGACCAGGATGATCGCCAAGAGCAAGGAGAAGAAAAAGACGATGGGCAAAGTCACGGCCACAAGGTAGATCGTGTTCAGGATCGCCCCGAAGAGGTCGGGGTCGGTGAACAGGTTGACATAGTTCTGCATGCCGATCCACTGCGGTTGGTCGCCGAGGCCGCGGAAATTCGTGAACGAGAAATAGACACCCATGATCGCGGGGGTGATGATGAAAAGTCCGAAAATGAGCATGTTCGGCGACAAAAAGACATACGGAACCGCTTTTTGTCGAAAGATGTAGCTCTTGAAACTCTGCTCCTTCTTTGCCATACAAACGACTCCAATCACTCAGAATAACGTTTCGAAATCGTTTCGAACAATCTGGAGAACGGGGACTCCTCCCGATAGAACACAGGGGGGCTGCCCAGAGGGACTTCCACGTCATGTTCTCCGCCATGATAGCGCCGGCCGGTGAAAAGATGGACCCACACATCATCGGGGAGACGGACGGTCACGGTCGCGACGGACGGTCGCACGACGGGGTGGACGAACACGTCCCGACCGAATAGATACGTGTTTTCACAGTGATAGAACGCTTCTTCGTTCGGATAATGCACAAAGACCGGTCTCTGCAAGGGAAGCCCTTGCGTGTAAGCTTCGTCCATCGCATGGAGGACATAGGGTTTCATGTCATGACGGAGAGAGGACATGCGGGCCAAGAGCTTCAGGGTGTCCTCGTCTTCGTGGAATTGGAAGTTCTCACGGGGCCTGTTGCCTTCGTGTGTCCGCATGAAGGCCGAAAACGGGGCGAATTCGCACCAACGGTCGAAGAGTTCCTGCGAACGCGTGTTACCGTAGAGACTCGTATAGCCGCCGATGTCCGAATGCATGAACAACACGCCGCTCATCGCCCCGGAAAGCGAGATGGGCGTCACCGAAGGAATGCCGTCGTCCTTCTCCCAGTTCACACTCTGATCACCCGCCCACATCGCGGGGGCGTAGCGTTGGAAACCGTGGCTGCCGGCGCGCATGAAGTAGAAGACTTCTCCCCATTTGCCCCGTTCACTGACGGCTTCATAGTTGCACCGGGCCCAAAGGAGCGGCCACCGGTTGTGCATCAACTCGGCGTCGACGTTGTTGTGAAGGACACAGTCCGGGGGGAGATATTCACCGAAATCGGCCATCCAACCCGATACACCGGCATCGATCAAGTTCTCTTGGATCACCGTCTTGAACCATGCATATGCTTTCGGGTTGGTGAGGTCCACCAGACCACAGTGGAACTCGCCGAAATCCTCGATATAGGTTTCGCCTTGACGATCAAAGACGAGATAGTCGTTTTCTTCCGCTTCGTTGAACAATGATTCTCCTTGAAGGAGGAAGGGGCAGATGTAGGCCAAGAAGGCGATCCCTTCGGCCTTCAGATCGGCGATCATCTGTTTGAAGTCGGGATAGAGCGTTTCATTGTGACACCAGTTCCAATGCAGTCTCTGCCCGAAAGAGGTCACGTTGTGTCCCACCCAGTCCTGACACCAGACACCCGCGACCTTGACGCCGGCATCGAGAGCGGTGCGGACATGTTGCAGCACTTGTTCTTTTCCGCCTTGGAGTCCGAGGATGACACCGTCATGGACGAACTCCGGCAAGACGGGCGGGCGGCC
>PUKL01000136.1 GCA_003552275.1 Mollicutes bacterium | reverse complement strand
GTCCACCTCACCGGAAGATTTTCACTTCGTCCAGGATTTTTTCTTGCAGATTGAACATCACGAGCTCCTTCTCCTCGGTGTCGTGGTCGTAGCCGAGGGCGTGCAGAAAGCCGTGCACGACGAGGAAGGCGAGCTCGCGTTTGAAGGTGTGACCGTGGCCGCGCGCTTGTTCAAGGGCTTTGCGCGGGGCGATGAAGATATCACCGAGTTCCTCGTCGATCGAAGCGGGAAAGGTGAGGACGTCGGTCACTTCGTCTTTGTTGCGGTATGTGCGGTTCAGTTCCCGCATGTACTCGTTCGTCACGAGGACGATGTTGACGATTTTCTTCTTGTCCGTCTTCATCCGTTTGTAGGCCTTTTTCAGGACGGGTTTGATCAAAGGCTCGTAGTTCTCCTGGTCGCATTGATTAACGATGTTCATCATTTTCGTATCGCTCCAGTATGTTTTGGATGAGCGGGTGGCGGATGACGTCGATGCGTTCGAAGCGCACCACTTCGACCCCTTTCACGCCTTCGAGGATCTCGATGGCGTGTACGAGGCCGCTTTGGGCCCGGGGTGGGAGGTCGATCTGGGTGAGATCGCCCGTGACGACCATTTTCGAATGGAAGCCCAACCGCGAAAGGAAGAGTTTCATCTGCCCTTTCGTGGTGTTTTGGGCTTCGTCGAGCACGACATAGGCGTTTTCGAGGGTGCGGCCGCGCATGTAGGCGAGCGGGGCGATCTCGATGACGCCGTCTTCGATGAGCTCGTTCGTCTGTTTGAAGCCCAACGCTTCGTTCAAGGCGTCATAGAGCGGTCGGAGATAGGGGTCGATCTTCTCTTTCAAATCACCCGGCAGAAAGCCGAGGCTCTCGCCGGCCTCGACGGCGGGCCGGGTGAGGATGATCTTGCGGATGTGGCCGTTTTTGAGCTGCCGGACGGCGTAGAGGATGGCCACGTAGGTCTTGCCCGTGCCGGCGGGGCCGACACTGAAGACGAGGTCGTTGTTCTCGATGGCTTCGAGATAGCGGGTCTGGTTGATGGTCTTGGCGTGGATCGGCTTGCCGGTGACCGTCTTCGTGATCTCCTTGCGGTGGAGATAATGGTGGAGGATGTCCTCTTTGTCCATCTCTTCGACGAGCTTCGCGACATAGATGACATCGCGCTCGCTGACGGTGATGTTGTTGTCGACGAGGTTGATGAGGACATGGAGGGTGTTTTCGAGATGGCCCTTCTTGTCTTTGTCGGCGGCGGGGATCTTCACGGTGTCCCCGCGGGTGTGGATCGTCGTGTTGAAAAGACGGCCGAGCACGTCCAAATGACGGTCGGCGACGCCGATGACCGCACTGAAGGTGTTGATATTCTTGAATGTGACATCGAGGGTTATGAGTTCCAAACGACCCGCTCCTTTATGGAAGAATTCGTAAAAGACCCTTTAATCATTATAGCATATAAAGGGTGGCAACCGCACACCGGCGGGAAAAAAATAACGGTGGAAGTTTCCGCACCGTTATTCTTTTCGTTATCGCTTGCGCTTGTTCTTGTTCTGCTTGATCTTCTTGGCGACACTCGGTTTCACATAGTGTTTCCGCTTTTTGGCTTCAGAGAGAGTGCCCGCACGTGAAACATTCTTCTTGAAACGCTTCAAGGCGTTCTCAAGAGATTCGTTGTTCCGTACGACGGTCTTGGGCATGTTATTTCCCTCCCTTCCGCTATGCGGTGAATTGACTACAGACATAATAACAGAATATCCGCTTCTTGTAAAGGATTAGCGCCTTGTCCGGGGAAAGATTCATCCGACGACCTCTCCCGTGGATACGGGATAGGCGGCGTCTCGCAGACGGACCGTGCGGACGGTGTTCGCTTGGGCTTCCTCACGATCGATCCGCACCCGGACATATTCGCCCGTGTGGCCGCTGCAGCCGGTCGAGTCACAGCTTTCCACAAGCAAGCGCATGGTTCTTTCACTTTGCAAGAGATCCTCGCGATAAGCCTTGGCGAGGTCTTCGTTCAGTTTTAGAAGCTTATTCACCCGTTCCTTTTTCACTTCGGGGGAGACCTGTTTGTCGAAGCCGGCGGCCGCCGTGTTGGGGCGGGGAGAGAAAGGAAAGACATGGAGCTCCGCGAAGCCGATCTCTTCGATGGTCGCACACATGGTTTCGAACTCGGCCTCCGTCTCGCCGGGGAAGCCGGCGATGACATCGGTCGTGACGGCCAAGGAAGGGAGAGCTCTTCGCACTTGGGCGATGGTCTCTTTGAAGGTCTCGATGTCGTAATGGCGCCGCATCCGCCGCAAGACACTGTCGTCGCCGTGCTGCAGGGGGATGTGCAAGTGCGGGGCGAGTTTTTCTTCTTCCGCCAAGAGGGTGAGGAGGTGCTCGTCGATCTCGTTGATCTCGAGCGAAGAGATCCGGACCCGCTCCAAAGCGGGCAACTTCACGAGTCTTTCGACGAGGCGGGCGAGGGAGACGTCTTCGCGCTCATAACCGTAAGCGCCCGTGTGGATGCCGGTGAGGACGATCTCCTTGTAGCCTTGGTCCACGAGCCGTTCGGCCTCGGCGATGATCTCCTCTTCCGCCCGCGAGCGGATGCGGCCGCGGGCGAAGGGGATGATGCAGAAGCTGCAGAAGTTGTCGCAACCGTCTTGGATCTTCAAAAAGGCGCGGGTCCTCTCGGTGAAGGCGGTGACCCCGAGCTTGTCGAAGGTCTTGTAGCGGGTCACATCCTCGATGTCGATGATCGGTCCTCTCTCCTTGGCGATCTCTTCCACATGGTCGACGAGGCGGGCCCGGTTCGTCGTGCCCATGACGATATCGACGCCGGGGATCGTCTCGAAGATATCTTTCTCTAACTGCGAATAACAGCCGATGACGGCCACGACGGCGTCGGGGTTCTTCCTGAGCGCTCTGCGCACGGCTTGACGGCTCTTTTTCGCGCTCGTCGAGGTGACGGCACAGGTGTTCACGATATAAGCGTCGGCTTGTTCGTCATCGGCGACAATCTCATGAGAACGCGCGGAGAAGAGGCTCTTCAGAGCCTCGGTCTCATAAAGGTTCACCTTGCAGCCGATGGTCGAGAAGGCAATCTTCATCGTGTCCACCCCGCTTTTTCTGTTCTCACAAGCGCCCTTCATGCGGGCTTGTGGTGTGGTGAAGGAAGGAAAAGGCCCCGGCGCGACCGGGGCGAGGATCTATACCGTGAACCACTGGGGGATTGCGACCTCATTGTTTGAACTTGGCTTTCACTTTGTCCCAGAGGGACTCCGAGTTCCCGAGGTCGGTCTTTTTCAACTCTTGGAAGAGTTTTTGTTGGTTCTTGTCGAGATTCTTCGGGATCATGACCTTGATGACGGCGTGCAGATCACCGCGGCGCTTGCTGCGGATGTTCGTCATGCCTTTGTTGCGGATGCGGAAGGTCTTGTGGCTCTGGGTGCCGGCGGGGATCTTCAGTTTCACATCGCCGTAGGGGGTGGGGACACGGATCTCGTCCCCGAGAGTGGCTTGGGCGATGTTGATGGGGACATCGACGACCAGATCGTCGCCGTGGCGTTTGAAGACGTCGTCCTCTTCGACGTCGAAGACGATGTAGAGATCGCCCGGAGGTCCGCCGTTCACACCCTTGTGGCCGAAGCCGGGCATCCGGATCTGGTTGTTCGTGTCGACGCCGGCGGGGATGGTGACGTTGACGGTCTTTTGTTTGCCTTGGACGCCTTCGCCGCCGCAGGTGGAACATTTGTTCTTGATGGTCTTGCCGGAGCCGTTACAGCTCGGACAGACCGTCTGTGTCCGCGTGCGGCCGAAGAGGGTCTGTTGTTCCATGGTGACGGCTCCCGTGCCGCGGCAGCGGGAACAGGTCTCGATGTCGTCGTTGCTTTCCGCGCCCGAGCCGCCGCAGGAGGAACATTCTTCATACACGGTGGTGCGGATCTTCTTCTTGGCCCCGTGCACGGCCTCGGTGAAAGCGACGCGCATCCGCTTTTGGATGTCTTGGCCCTTTCGGGGCCGGTTGCGGTCGCGGCTTCCGCGGGCGCCGCCGCCGAAGAACTGGCTGAAGATGTCTTCGAAGTCGAAATCGCCGAAGCCCTCGAAACCTTGGGCGCCGCCGGCGCCCTGTTGGCTGAACGAGTGGCCGAAACGGTCGTATTGTTCGCGTTTGTTCGCATCGGAGAGGACCTCGTAGGCCTCGCGGATCTCTTTGAACTTCTGTTCGGCGTCTTTTTCCTTGTTGACGTCGGGGTGGTATTTCCTTGCGAGTTTCCTGTACGCGGACTTGATCTCTTCTTTGCTTGCGTTCTTGTTCACGCCCAACACTTCGTAGTAGTCGCGCTTTTGTGCCATGGGATCACCTCAAATCGTGAGCGCGCGGGGCGGATTCCGCCCCGCGTGAATGTCAGTCCACTTCTTCGTAGTCCGCGTCGACGACATCGTCGTCGTCATCCTTGTCGGTGGACGCGTCGTCAGTGTCGCCCTGTTCTTGTTGCTCTTTGGCCTGTTGTTCCTTCTGGGCCTTTTCGTAGGCTTTCTGGGCGAGGTTCTGGGCGACGGATTCCAAAGCTTCCTTCTTCTTCTTGATATCTTCGATGTCGCCTTGTTTCAAGGCCTCTTTCAGTTCGGCGACCTTTTCTTCGATGTCTTTCTTCTCTTTTTCGTCGATGTCGTCGCCGAGGTCTTTCAAGGCTTTCGTGGTCTGGAAGGCGAGTTGGTCGGCCTCGTTTTTGAGTTCGGCCTCCTCTTTGAGTTTCTTGTCCTTCTCGGCGTTTTCTTCGGCCTCTTTGACCATGCGTTCGATCTCCTCTTCAGTGAGGCCTTCGTTGTTCTTGATGGTGATGTTTTGTTTTTTGCCGGTGCCCTTGTCCTCGGCCGTCACATGGACGATGCCGTTGGCGTCGATGTCGAAGGTGACTTCGATCTGGGGCATGCCCCGGGGTGCGGGGGGAATGTCGGTGAGTTGGAATTTGCCGAGGGTCTTGTTCTGGTTCGCCATCGGGCGTTCGCCCTGCAGGACGTGGATGTCCACGGCGGGCTGGTTGTCCTCGGCGGTGGAGAAGATCTGGGACTTGTTCGTGGGGATGGTGGTGTTCCTCTCGATCAGTTTCGTGAAGACGCCGCCCAAGGTCTCGATACCCAAAGAGAGCGGGGTGACATCAAGCAGGAGGACGTCTTTGACGTCACCTTGGAGCACGCCGGCTTGGATGGCGGCGCCGAGGGCGACGACTTCGTCGGGGTTGATGCCTTTGGACGGTTTCTTCCCGAGTTCCTTCTCGAGGAGTTCCTGTACGGCGGGAATGCGGGTCGAACCGCCGACGAGCAGGATCTGGTCGAGATTCTCCGGCTTCATGTCGGCGTCTTTCAGAGCCCTTCTCAAGGGGCCGAGCGTCTTCTCGACAAGGTCGTTCGTCAGCTCGTTGAACTTGGCGCGCGAAAGCGACATGTCAAGATGGAGCGGTCCGTCGCTGCCGACGGTGATGTAGGGGAGCGATATCGAGGTCTGGGTGACGCTCGAGAGCTCCTTCTTCGCTTTCTCCGCGGCGTCTTTGACCCTTTGCAGGGCCATCTTGTCCTTTTTCAGGTCGACACCGTTTTCTTTCTTGAATTCGTTGACGATGTAGTCGATGACGCGTTCGTCGAGGTCGTCGCCGCCGAGACGGTTGTTGCCGGCGGTGG
>PUKL01000064.1 GCA_003552275.1 Mollicutes bacterium | reverse complement strand
TGTCGTGAGAATCTCCGCGGGAACAAGGTGTCGAGATAGGTCTGCAGATTGGCCGTGTAGTAGCCGTAGCCATAGAAGGTGTCGACAGCGATGCTGTCGGCGTCGGTATGATCGGGATACTCCGAGTGGTGCATATCCCGGAGTTCTTCCTTTTCCACATCATAGATGGAAATGTCGAAGAAACCGAAATCGGGAAGGATGGGGACGACTCGGGGGATGAAGAGACGCTCCTGGATCTCTTTGCCGTAGAGCTCGCCCATCCTCCGGGCGGCTTCGTCATAATCATCTTTGGGCTCGATCGCCGGTCGGGCGTTGTAGCCTTCGAAGAGGAGATAGCGTTTGTAGCCCAGGTTTTCCTCTTCATGGGTCGTGGAGGGGATGTAGATGACATAGGGGAAATGGAAACCGTTCCCGGGGTCGGGCTCGATGATCACATATTGTTGGTCGTCTCCGGGTTGGAAGGGACCTTGGGCGAAATCGTTCTCCAGATTGTATTCTTCATGGACATCGAGCCAGTGGGCGTGCAGCGTGGTGTCTTCGCTGATCGGGTCGTGATAGTCGAAGGGCTCCTGGAAATCTTCATCATAGAACCAGCCCAGGAATTCGCGCGCTTCCTCCTCTTGCGGCAGGCTTTTTCTATGCGGAAGGAGTTCACCGTCTTCCAAACGGATTTTCTCGATGTCGGCCCCTTCGAAACGGACCGTGTGCATCAAGGGGATGACTTCGACAAGCAGGGTGTCCTGCAGGGTGTCTTCATAGTAGAGGTGCACTTCGGTCTCGCCTTCTTCGAGGGCCGTGAGGGTCTCATCCTCTAAAGAGAGGAGCGGGGCGTCCACTTCGATATCCAAGGGCTCCAGCGGGTATTCTTCCGGATGCACCGTGTATTCGATGGTGTGCGATGCACCGACCTCCAACTCGACATGGGTCTTGTCGAGTTCGATATAGGCGAAATCGGGCGCCTCCACCTCGACGAGCAGGGTGTCTTGCAAGGTGTCTTCATAGTAGAGATGGACTTCGGTCTCGCCCGCCGCGAGCGCCGTGATGGAATCATCCTCCAAAGAAAGAAGCGAGGGATCGAAGACGATGTCCAAAGCATCGAGAGTATACTCTTCGGGGTGCACCGTGTAAGCGATGGTGTGGGATTCACCGATTTCCAACGTGATGCTTTTTTCCGTCAGTTCGAGATACTCGAAGGCGGGTGCGGGATCTTCAGCGTCACATGCCAAAAGGATGAATGCGAAGAGAATGATCAAAATCTTCTTGATGGTATCACCCCTTTTCCGAGGCCATTCTATCATATATCGTCACCGGCGCAAGGGGGTGATTCCATCCAAACTTTTCGAGCTCGGCGGAGCGGGTGGTTCCTCTGTGCTATAATGTGAACGAAGATTGACACAAAGAAGCAAGGAGGCCATGATGCGAAGCGAAAAAGAGATGTTCGATTCGATCCTGGAAGTGGCGAAAGAGGATGATTGCATCCGGGCGGTGACGCTGCATGGCTCCCGCGTCGATGCGCACGCGAGAAAGGACCGTTTCCAAGACTACGATGTCGTCTACTATGTCGACGACTTCCAAGGATTCCTCCAAGAGAAAGATGTCCTCGCTTTTTTCGGTGAGACCCTCATCACCCAGACGAAAGCCGACCAGATCTTCGTGCCGAACGAACCGGGCGGCTTCGACTGGCACATCTTCATGATGCAGTTCACTGACGGCAACCGTCTGGACCTCACCATCATGGATGTCAAAGACCTGCAAAGGTCCTTGCGTGAAGGCGACGGCATGTATCGCGTCCTCCTCGACAAGGACGACCGCCTGGGGGAAGAATTCTTGAACCACGTTCCCCAAGACAGAGCCTTCCATGTGAAAAAGCCTTCCGAGACCCTCTTCCGCAGCGCGGAAAACGCGTTCTATTGGCTCATCCCCTACATCGCCAAAGGTCTCGAACGGCAAGAACACATCTACGCCATGGAACACTTGCACATGCAAAGGGGGTGTCTTATGACCGTCTTGGATTGGTGGGTCGGGAGCGAACATGATTTCGCCGTGAGTACCGGCAAATGCCATAAACGTTTTTCCCGCCTGCTTCCCGACGAGTGGTACGAAAGACTGCTCGCGACCTATCCCGAAATAAAGAGGGATTGTATCTATGAAGCCTTGGTCAAGGCTGAAGACCTATTTCATGAAGTCGCTTCCCGTTTGGCCGAAAGACTCGGCTTCCGTCATGACGAAAGCCTCCATGCGGACATGACCCGTTATCTTGAAAGCATGCGGGAGCAAGGCTTCTATGACGAGACCGTCGCCGGCGGAGAGGGCAAGAAGACTTGAGCATCCCACCTCGGGACGCCATGCTTGTCACACACGGGACACGGTCTCTTTTCTTGGCGCCGCTTAGCGGTCCGTCCGTTCGCGAGCGATAGTCCGTCCATATCATCTCCGCCTGTCTCCGCATTTTTTTGCGTAATTTGAGGAATGATCGACGTGTTCCTTGTATATATAGTTGGTATGAGGCGAACTTGCGTCGTCTTTCTCAATCTTGCGGCACGGATGGATTAGTGAGAAGTGCATATCACCCTCATACTTCTGCACTTCGGAAAGGATGGAAGAATCCGCCTTGTCATTCCTTTTTTCCATGATAGAATGATAGGGAACGATTTTTCGTCTCGACGAGAAAGACGACGAAACCCCATCTTCATGCAAGAGAGGCTTCATGGTCACATACCCCGACAAAAATCATCGAAAGGGAGGACACATGAAAAAGACACGGAAAGCACTTTTCGCCTTTATCATCGCCCTGAGCGTCTTGGCGCTTTCGGCCTGCCGAGACAAGGAAGAAGAAATCGTTTGGGACAATGATCCCGAGAATTTCGAAACGGACATCGTCGCACACGACCACTATGAAGGGAAGACCATTCTCGCCTACATAGGCGATGCTTCCCATGTGGAAGTACCCGAGACGATCGATGGGTATCCCGTGACGAGAATCGAGAGTGAGGCCTTCACCTCGGAAGACATCGTCCAAGTGCGGGTGCCGAACTCGCTCCGCAGCATTGCGCTTTTCGCCTTCCAAGGGACCGCCATCGAGGAGTTCACGTTCTATGGGGACTTCGCCGGTAAAGAAGAAGAGGTCTTGAGCTCCGAGGAATTCTACGGCATCCTCGATGAACACGCCGAAACGTGTTTCGGCGAAACCGACCCCGAGCGGCCCGAAGATTATGTCGGGATGCGTTTCGAGACGGGCTGCCCCATCGTGGAAGTCAAGGAAAAGAGTGATGAAATCCACCACGGCGACGACATCTATTACACCTATGACGTCATCGTCGACCTCGCCCACTATGAAGATTCCCTTCTGCGGATTTTCAGCGCCAACATCTTCGCCGAAAGATCCTTTCCTTCGCTCCGCGTTGTCCGCTTGAACGAGCGACACCGCCACGTCGATTATTTCTCGGCGATCGAGACCCCCGCCCTCGAAGCTTTCGAGGTTCCCGAGGAAAACCCCCACCTGCAAGCGCAAGACGGCGTCCTCTACAACAAAGACAAGACCGCTATCCTCGTTTATCCTTCGGCCCGTGAGGCGGAAACCTTCACGATCGGCGCGACCGTCGAGAGCCTGCACGGGCGAGTCTTCAACGGTGCCAAGCATCTGGAGGCGTTTGCGGTGGAAGAAGGGAACGAGCACTTCACCGTCGAAGACGGTATCCTCTTCAACCACGACATGACCGAGCTTGTGCGGTATCCCGCCGGCAGGAAGGATGCCGCCTACGAGATTCCCGAAACGATCACCCATATCGGCGGCGAGGCTTTCCGGGGCGCTTTTCATCTCGAACGGCTGACCATCCCCAAGCAGGTGGAGTTGATCGGCGATCCCAGTCATTCGCCCACCCCGAACCGCACGACGAGGACCTTTTTGGAGATGACATCCTTGGAGGCCATTGATGTCTCTCCCGACAATGAACATTATTTCTCGAAAGACGGTGTCCTCTTCTATGAGGAGTTCCTCGTCAAATACCCCATGAACCGCCCCGATGCATCCTACACGGTGCCCGATGGCATAAAGACGATAAGCTACGAGTCCTTCCGGGGTGTCCGTCTTTTGGAGACCATCCACATCCCCTCCGGTCTCGAGGAGATCGGCTTGTACGCCTTCCAAGACGCCGTCGCTCTCGAGACGGTCACGTTCGCTACCGAGGCCTCCTTGGACCGTATCCGCAACCTTGCCTTCGACAACGCACAAAACCTGCAAGTTATGATCCTGCCTCCATCCGTGACAGCACTCGGCCCCGGAGCGTTCCGGGATACGACTTCCCTCACGACGCTTTTCATCCCCGCCTCGGTCGAAGTCGCGGGTGTCTATCTCCTGCAGGGTTCGAGCGCAACAATTCATCTCGAAGCCGATTCCCTCCCCGAAGGTTTCCACGAAGATTGGAACCCCGACGGCTTGGAAGTGCGTTTCGGCGAGACGCCCGACTGATCGGGGACAGTTTGCAAGATGAAGTGATCAACCGGCCGCACCCGCGCGAGGGTGCGGCTTTTTTGTGCCGGCATCACGGGGGCGATTGACAGCCCCGGTCAATGGTGCTAAAATCCGAAGAGCCCCCATATCACCGAAAATGAGAAACGAGGCGTCTTCCATGGGAAAGAAGAAGCAAAGCCGGCTTTTCAACCGCATCGCCCCGATGTATGGCCTTTTCTTCGGCTTCCAGAAAAGACACTATCAAAAGATCCTTTTCGGGATCAAAGACACCCTGGATGTGGAGGATTTCGCCTCCGCCGTCGATTTCGGCTGCGGCACGGGGGCCATGGCCTCGGCCTTAGCCGAAAAAGGCTTGCGCGTCGTGGGCATCGACCGCGCCGAAAAGATGTTGCATGTCGCGAGGAAGAAGACGAAGGGGGAGCAAATCGAATATCGCCGGGCCGACATCCTCGAGCCCTTGCCTTATGAGGATGACGCCTTCGATATCGCCATCTCTTCCTATGTGGCCCACGAGTTCCTCCCCGAAGAAAGAACAAAGATGTACAAAGAGATGTGCCGCCTCGCGAAACGCTACGTCATCATCCACGACTACAACAAGAAACGCTCCCTCGCCGTCTCTTTGGCCGAACGCCTCGAAGGGAGCGATTATTTCCGTTTCCGGAAAGACGCCGAAAAGGAGATGGAAGAGCTCACAAAAGAGCTCGATGCCTGTTTTTCCGGTGTGCGGATCCTGCCCGTGGGCAGACACACCAACTGGTATGTCTGTCGGGCGCGTGAAAAAAAGAATGAATGACAAGGTGATGAACGTGACAAAATGGTTGGAAAACACCAAAGAAAAACAACGGATCACAAGAGACATCCTCGAAGCTCTCCCCGAATGGTTCGGCATCCCCGAAGCCAACGACGACTATGTGGAAGCGGTCAAGGACTGCGCCATGATCGTCAAAGTGATCGATGGCGAGGCCGTCGGTTTCTTCGCCGTCAAAGCGACGGGAGAAAAGACCCTCTCGCTCCATGTCCTGGGCATCAAGAAAGAACACCGCCGGAAAGGCATCGGGAAGGAACTCTTCTCTGCAGTCTTGGACCATGCCAAAGAAAAAGGATATCGCTTCCTCACCGTGAAGACCCTCGATCCTTCCCGCGAACACAAAGAATACGACGAAACCCGCAAATTCTATGAAAGCCTCGGTTTCGTCAAACTCGAGACCTTCCCCACCCTCTGGGGTGCGGAAAACCCTTGCCTTCTCATGGTGCGACATGTCGATGACGGGAAAACCCCTTAAAGACAGGATAAGTCTCAGTCCCATATCACTATCCGACGATTGTGCA
>PUKL01000002.1 GCA_003552275.1 Mollicutes bacterium | reverse complement strand
GTTTCGGCTGTAAAACCGTGGAAAGCAGAGTACCCGCTCTCACCCGACGGATCCGGTCCGTGGGTCGACGCTACACAAACGTGGACACGTATTTCGCGTGTGGGTACCCCTGTGGACCCGCACGTTTTTGTTTAAGCCCATTTGGAGGTGGAAGACATCAGAAGGAAGTCCGACAAGCGGGACAAGAACCAAGGTATCGTCAATGAGGATATCCGCGCCCGCGAAGTGATGGTCATCGGAGATGACGGGGAACAACTCGGCGTCATGACGAAACGAGAGGCTTTGGACAAAGCCTTCGACCGCGATCTGGACCTTGTGCTCGTCGCCCCGAAGGCGAAACCGCCCGTCGCCAAGTTCATGGACTACAACAAGTACCGTTATGAACAGAAGAAGAAGGCGAAAGAGGCGAAGAAAAAGCAGAAGATCCAACAACTCAAGGAGCTCAGACTCTCGCCCAAGATCGAGAAACACGATTTCGAGACCAAGCTCCGCAGCGGCCGCAAGTTCCTCGCCAACGGCGACAAGCTCAAAATCTCGATCCGTTTCCGGGGCCGCGAGATGGCTCACACGGACCGGGGCAGGACCGTCATGCTCGATTTCGCCAAGCAGTGCGACGACCTCGCCCAGATCGAGAGCCATCCCAAGCAGGAGGGCCGCATCATGCAGATGACCCTCATCCCCAAAAAAGACAAGTGAGGAGGAACACCCCATGCCCAAGACCAAGACGCACTCCGGCACGAAGAAACGCGTGAAGATGACCGCCAAGGGCAAACTCAAGGTCTCGCGCGCGAACCGCGCCCATCTGAAGAGCGCCAAATCCAAGGATTCCATCCGCAAGGGGCGTCGTGCGAAGTACTTGAAGCCCCAGGACGAGCGCCGCGTGAAAAAACAGGTTTCCCAATCGAAATAATCCAACCAGGAGGAATGCACCATGCCCAGAGTACGAGTCGGAACCCTAGCCCGCCGGCGCAGAAAGAAGATTCTGAAACTCGCCAAGGGATACTTCGGTTCCAAGCACCTATTGTACAGGACCGCGAACGAACAGGTCATGAAATCATGGACCTACAGCTATCGTGACAGAAAGAGGAGAAAACGCGATTTCCGCAAACTCTGGATTTCGCGCATCAATGCCGCCGCAAGGCAGAACGGCCTTTCCTATTCCCGGATGATCGACGGTTTGAAGAAGGCCGGTGTGGATATCAACCGCAAGATGCTGGCCGACATCGCCGTGAACGACCCCGCGACATTCAAGGAACTCTGCGAAACGGCCGACAACGGCCTCAAGGGCAAAAAGAAAGCCCCGAAGAAGCCGGCCGAGAAGAAGCCCGCACCCAAAGAGGACGTCACCGCCAAGAAAGAACCACCCGCCGCGAAGGCGAGCGAAACCAAGTCCGAAGAAGAGAAGAAAGCCAAGAAACAAAAAGAGAAATCCCCCGCCGCCGATGTCAAGGAGACCGCCGAAGAGCTGGCGAAGCTCACGGTCGCCGAGTTGAAAGACCTATGCAAGGCGCGCGGCATCACGGGATATTCGTCCTTGAAGAAGGCCGAACTCATCGAAAGACTCCAGAAATGAGGCAGTCGACAGACTGCTTTTTTTCTTGCGGACAGCGCTTCGTCACGTGTTTCGCCGCGTGTCGATTCCATTGACAACGGAGGAAGCGGGGCGTATAATGAGAGTGTGGCCTGAAGGATGGGGAACCACTCAGGCGCGACCCCAAATCAAGCAGAAAGGGGCCAAGGTCTGGCCGGTGTGCGAAAGCCTTTCATCGAAAAGGAATCCTAAAGGTCAGACAAGAGGCCACCCCCATGGTTAGTACGTGGTTCTGCGATCGAGTGGTTTCCCGTCGTTCAGGTCACTTTTTCGAACCTAAAACCCATTTTGGAGAAGGAAGGGGAACCATGGACAAAATCCACAAGGTTTTTGTGAACTACAACTGGTTCATCAAACTCATCGCCGCCGCGCTTCTCATCGGCCTCGCTCTCGTGCTGCAATTCGCTCCGATCGGGGAGACCATCGTCCAGAGCTTCGTCGGGATCCTCATCATCGTCTATGCCGTTGTGCGGCTCGTACCGTTCGTCCGCACGCAAGGTAGCGACCTCATCAAGACCATCAACATCATCGAAATCACCCTGAACGTCCTCGTCGGCGCTTTCTTGGTCATCGCCGCTTTCGCGATCGACGACGGCATCGGTGCGGCTTTCGGCTACCTTGTCGCCTTTGTCCTCATCGCCCGCGGCATGGTGCATTTCTATGGCATCAGCGAAGGCAGCGAAAAGGGCGACCATCTCACCTATTTCTTCCACATCGCCACCCTCATCGTCGGTTCGATCATCGCTTGGCGCGGCTTCGAGGTGACGGACCTCATCATCTTGTTCTTCATCCTCGCGCTCATGGCCTCGGCCTATCTCGGCTATGAATCCTACAACGGCTATTCGATGTATCGCAAGCGCAAACAGTTGGAAGAGCCCGCCAAGGACGAAGTGCAAGAAGAGGCCGACATCCGCAAGGCACCGTCGAAAGAGGAAGAGGAACGCAAGCGGGACGAAATCGTAAGTTGACGAACCGATTGTTTCCGGCATGAGACCCTATCGACGGAAATTGTGTGTTTTTTCGACGGCATCTTCCTCATGATGCCGTTTTTTTTATGTTTTGCGAAATTTTTGTCAACCACTTGGCAAATCGGAAAAACCCCTGTATAATGTTTGTGTACAACCTATGACCGGAGGTGAAACTGGTGGCCGAAGATATTTTTCGATTGGTACAACGCAGTGCTCTCTACTACAAAAGACTGATGACGAAACACCTCGAACGTTTCGACATCACATTCGCGCAATACCAAGTGCTCTCGATCGTGAAGAGACATCAACCCCTCACCGCCAAAGAGATCCTCGCCTATCTCGACAGCGACAAGGCGACGCTCTCGGGCATCCTCTCCCGCCTCGAGAAGCGCGACCTCGTCATCCGCAGCGAAGACAAGAAGGACCGCCGCTTGATGTATGTACAACTGTCCAAGACGGCTCTCGCCCTGATCGAGGCCATCGACGACAGGACCGCGACGTTGAACGAAGAGCTTTTGAAGAACGTGAAGAACAGAGAAAGAAAGATTTTCGTCACGGCCTTCGAGAAGATTCTCGAAAGCCAGATGGAAAGTCTCGCTTCCATGGAAAAAGAGAAACAAGCGGACACGGACGAATGAAAGATTATAATGGGGAGGAATGACCAATGAAGCGTTTTGCAACAAAATGGGGCATCGTCAACATCGTGTTGGGTGTGGTGCTCATCGCGCTCGCGATTGTCGCCCAGTTCGCCACCGATTGGATGCAAGAGGGCGTCCGCTGGATCGTGGCGGCCATCATCGTCGTTTTCAGCCTGCTCCGCTTCAACAAGGATTACAAGCACTACAAGAACAAAGAGGCGCAACTCATCCTCGTCGTCGAGCTGCTCCTCGCCGTGGCGGCCGCCGTGGTGGTCATTCCCGCCATCGGTTGGCGTGTCACGAACTCCATCGGATTTGTGCTCTACATCAGGGGCTTCGCCTATTTCCTCATCATGCAGCTCACGGGCAGAAAATCCATCTTCAGGAATTTCATCCTCTACATGGTCGTCCTGACCTTGGGTGCCTATGTGCTGTTCAGCCGCCAGGACTTGGCCGATATCATCGAGTGGGTCGTCTTCGCGCTCATCGTGATCTATGGCGCCTTCCTGCTCATCTATGGCGTCATGGACGTCATGGAGGCACAGAAGAAGAAACCGAAGAAGGACAAGAAACCCAAAGAGAAGAAGGAATCAAATTAATCAACCACTATAGCTAGGAGGAGTTTCATGCGCAAGATTCTCAAGGACATGTCGAGCTTGAACGGCATCCCCGGAAATGAAGGGGAAGTCCGTCGCTACATGCAAAAAAGGATGGAAGGCATGGCCGAGGTCACTTTCGACAATCTCGGAAGTGTGATCGGCAAGAAGGTGGGTCGTGAAGACGGACCCGCCGTGATGGTCGCCGGCCACATGGACGAAGTGGGCTTCATCGTCACGAAGATCACCGATGAAGGCTACATCAAGTTCATCCCCGCCGGCGGTTGGTGGAGCCAGGTCATGCTCGCCCAACAACTCGTCATCACCACCCGCGACGACAAGAAGATCCGAGGCGTCATCGGCTCGAAAGCGCCGCACATCCTGAAACCCGAGGACCGCAAGAAACCCGTCGACATCGAGGAGATGTACATCGATATCGGCGTGAAAGACAAAGAAGAGGCCGAGAAGACCGGCATCCGCCTGGGTGACATGATCACACCCTACATCGAACCCACCGAACTCTCCAACAAGAAATACCTCCTCGGCAAGGCCTGGGACAACCGTGTGGGCTGCGCCGCGGCGATCGACGTGATGGAAAACATCAAGGACGCCGACCATCCGAACGTCTATTACGGCGTCGGCACGGTACAGGAGGAAGTCGGGCTCCGGGGGGCGATGACGAGCGCCTATTCCATCAACCCCGACATCGGCATCGCGGTCGACACCACCGTCGCCCATGATTTCCCCAAGGGCTCGAAGGAGACCGTTCTCGGCGAAGGTGTGGGCATCATGATCACCGATTCCTCGATGGTCGGCCACAAAGGCCTGCGCGATTTCGTCGTCGAGATCGCCGAGAAGCACGACATCCCCTACCAGCTCACGTATCTGAAACGCGGCGGCACGGACGGCGGCACGATCCATCTGTCCCGTTCGGGCGTGCCCTCCATCGCGCTTTGCGTGCCGGTCCGTTATCTCCACTCGCACACCTCCGTCATGCACGACGACGACTATGACGCCATGGTCCGCCTCGTGACCGAGGTCGTCAAGGCCTTGGACGAAGAGGCCGTCCGGCGGATCACCTACGGCGGTTGAGGTGGTCGCATGCGGGTCATCGCCGGAAGATTCAAGAGCCGCCGGCTGAAATTCCTGAAGAAAGGTCCGACGAGAAGCACCAAGGACCGGGTCAAAGAGACCCTCTTCAACATGCTCCCGCCGCTTGGTGAGAAAAAGAGGGCTCTGGACCTCTTCGCCGGGAGCGGCGCCTTGGGCATCGAAGCGATCTCGCGGGGTGTCGTCCATTGCGATTTCATTGAGATCGACGATGACGCCTTCGCCATGTTGGAAGAGAATGTCGCCTCGCTCGGCATCGAGAACGAATGCCATGTCATCGATGCGGCGGCCGAAGACGCCATCCACGCCCTGCCTGAGCCCTATGACTTCATCATCCTCGATCCTCCCTACGGGGAAGGGCTCGTCGACTGGGCGCTAAGAGCGTTGCAGGAGAAGGAACTCATGACCCCCGACGCCCTCGTCGCGATCCTTTCGGGGAAGAAAGAAACCTTCGCCATCCCTGCGGGTCTTGTCGTCAAGAAGACCCGCGAGGTCGGAGTGACCCTGATCACGATCCTGGAACGGAGTGACTGATATGAAGAAGGGACTCTATCCCGGCAGTTTCGATCCCATCACCTACGGACATATCGACATCGTCGAGCGAGCCTTGAAGATTTTCGACAAGCTCTATGTCCTCGTGAGCGTGAACCCGCACAAGAAGACGCTCTTCGACAAGGAAGAGCGTCTGTGGATGGTCAAAGAGGCCTTGAAGGACCATGATGACCGCATCGAGGTCCTCACGAGCGAGACGCTCACCGTGAAGCATGCGAGACAACTCGGCGCCTCCCATATTGTACGGGGGCTCAGGGTGCTCACCGATTTCGAGTACGAGTTCCAGATGACACACGCCAACCGGAACCTCGACCGTTCGGTCGACACCATCTTCTTCATGACCGACAACAAATACTCCTTCCTCT
>PUKL01000030.1 GCA_003552275.1 Mollicutes bacterium | reverse complement strand
GGGAGACAAGCGCTCTACAAAGAGGGTCTCTTCGTCGGCTACCGTTTCTATAGAAAAGCAGATGTGAAGCCCTTGTTCCCGTTCGGTCACGGTATGACCTATACCACTTTCGACCTCGAAGGGCTCTCCGTCGACAAAGATACGCTTCCGGTGAAAGACAGACTGACGATCCGGGTGAACATCAGAAACACCGGCCGACGGAGCGGCAAAGAGACCATCCAGATATATGTGGCGAAACCTGTGTCCGCGGTCCCAAGACCGGGAGCGGAACTGAAGGCCTATCAAAAGATCGCGTTGGAAAAAGGCGAAGAACGCGCGGTCGAATTCACGCTCGCACACGCCGATTTCGCCATCTATTCGCCCGCCAAGAAGACTTTCATCGTGGAAGAAGGGGACTATACGATCGAAGCGGGTTTCTCTTCGACGGACATCCGGACGTGCAAGACTGTGAAGGTTGAAGGCGAACGTCTACAAGAAACAACGTCTCCCTATCATGATGTGGATGCATCCTTCTCGCCTTCAGACGACGACTTCGCCCGCCTCCTCGGTCATCCTCTCCCTAAAGAGAGACCATTACGGCCGTTCGACGAGAATTCCATCCTCGCGGAACTGCGCGCCTCGCTCATCGGGAGACTCCTCTATAGAAAAGTCGCGAAACAATTGCAAAAGGCGATCGGCTCGGGCGAGGCCTCCCGCAAGATGATGGAACGAATCGCCCAAGAGATGCCCTATCGGAACCTGCGGACGATGTCCGCGGGCGCCTTTTCCCAAAAGACGAGCGAGACGCTGCTTCTTCTCATGAACCGTCGCTTCCTGCGGGCGCTCAAGCGTCTCTTCCGCAGAGATTGAAGCTCAAAAAAAAGCCGGAATCCGTCAAAAGGATTCCGGCTTTTTCATCCGGTTTGTCAAGCTTCCTCCCGCAGGAGGACACGCAACCGCCAGCCGATCAAAACGAGCAAGACCGGGATGAAACCGATGAGGACCAACACATTGACGAGCGGGAAAGAACTTTCGGTCATGATCATCATCCCATGGGTCGCGGGGAGGACATAGCCGACGACGGCCAGCGGTGTGGGCAGCATCTCGAAGGGAAACATGATGCCCGACAACAACATCGAGGGCAAGAACACCGCCTGGGAGATGATGGTCAGCCGGCTCGCGTCTTTGGCCAAAAGCGGAAGGAGGATGCCGATGAGAAGATTCGGGATGAGAAAGAGAAAATATCCTCCGAAGAAGACGCCGAGACTTTGGGGGAAGTCGGCGTTGAACGCCAACGGGGCGACGAAGAAGATGAAGAAGGTGACGATGAGCAGATTGACGACACCGGCGACGAAGGTGGCGAGGAGGATGGAGGTGAAGGGAATGCCTGATGCCTTGAGCGATTTGCGTGTGGGCGCCTCGATGTAGGCGAGCAGCGTCCCGCTCGTGCCGATGAGGGCCCCCATGGTCGCGGTGAAGATCACCATGGTCGGGATGAGCGTCGCTTCGGTTTCCGGCATGACGGCGGTGAAAACGGCACCCATCACGAAAAAGAAGACAACGGGGACGAGGAAGTGCGTGATCCAGATTTCCGACGAGCGCCAATCGAGCCTCGTCTTCAGATAGATGGTGTAGAGCCAGGATTTCATCGGGCATCCTCCTTGGCGATCTCGATGAATCTTTCTTCGAGAGTCTGTTTTTTCAAGGTGATGTCGAGAAGGGCCAGATCGTTCCCCTTGATGTGGCCGAGAAGCTCGAGCAGACCTTCGAGGGGGTCTTCCGCCTTCCATTCGACATGTCCTTCGGGGGTCTCGCCGTGCGGCTCGACATGGGAGAATGCGGGCCATTCGTGCGGGGAAGCGAGTTTCACCCGGATGATGGTCTCTCCGGCCACTTCTTCCACGATCGCCCGGGGCGAGCCGATCTTCTTGATGCGGCCTTGTACGAGAATCCCCACCCTGTCGCAAAGGCTTTCCACTTCGGCCATGTCGTGGCTGGCGAGCACCATGGTGAGACCGTTCTTCTTCATGTTCTTGATATCTTCGTGCAAAGCCACCCTCGCCTCGACATCGAGACCCGCGGTCGGTTCGTCGAGAAAGAGGATCTGCGGCTCGTGCGCCAAGGCCAAAGCGAGATGCAGACGGCGTTTTTGCCCGGTCGAGAGATGTTTGTAGGGCTTTTTCAGCTCCCTTTCCAGACCGAACCGGCGCAAAAGGTCGAGACGGACCTCAAGCTGACGCCATCGACAGAAGAACGTCATCGCGTCGAGCGGCGTCATCACCTCGGGCAGGGACGATGATTGCAGCTGCACTCCGAGAATCCCTTCTCGCACGGCTTCATCAGGCGTCTTGCCCATGATGTCGATGTGTCCTTTTTCTCTTTCGCGCAATCCCTCCATGATTTCCAACATGGTGGTCTTTCCGGCCCCGTTGGGCCCCAACAGACCGAAAATCTCGTTCTTCTCGAGCGCGAGGTCGATGCCCCGCAAGACATGGTTGTCACCGTAGGATTTATGCAATCCTTCGACTTTGATCATGTTCCCCCTCCTGGGTTTGGTATTTTGCTTCCTAGAGACGTCCGGGAAGCCTAGTTCTTTTCTTTGAAGAAACCCATGTATGTCTTCAGGTCCTTGAGCTCTTCCCGATAATAGAAGAGATAGAGACCGATGATGATCCCTCCGTAGAGGAAGGCGGCGAGAACATGGTCGAAAAGGGCCGTCACCATGATGTACAAAACGAGTCCCCCGAAGACGAAGAGATTGTTCTTGCGCCAGGGGGTCTTCTCCTTCCATGCGAGGGCGACCTCCAAAACGAGATACCATGAGAGGAACCCGAAAAAGAGGACCAAGGCCAAAAGGGTCAAGTCGGCGTATATGCGCATGACGAGCACACCGGCGAGACTCGTGGCGAGAAGGAAGAGAAGCCCTGTCGCGATATAGAAGGATTCCTTTTCTTTGAAGCGGCAATAGAGAAAATGCGCCGTGCCGATGGTGCAGTTGAAGACCAAGAGACCGAGAAAGATCCGCCAAAGGGGGAGTGAGGGTTCGAAGGCGGGAAGATAGCGCGGCACGGTCCAAAGCAGAGCGTAATAACAGACCGCGCCGACCAAAGTGAAAAGGGTGACGGTCCCTTTGAAAAGGGAGAGTCCTGCTTTTTCCGCCCGCATGAACAAACTTTCCGTCCCTTGTTCCAATCTCTTGGCCGCCGTCGCGACGGAAACGGCGGCGAAGACGAGCATGTTCGCGGCAAACCCGTGGATCGCCATCATCTCGAGCGAGCCATGGATGAAGACGGCGTGCATGGAAAAAGCGACAAAAAGCAAAGGAAGCGAATAGGCGACAAGAACGGGAAGTCCCTTTTGGAAAAGCCTCCGGATGCCCGGGTCGGACTCTCCGGAGGTGGACCCCCGCTTGAAGACGAGACGGCGATATCCGAAAAGCCGCGTGAACATGACTAGATAGGCACTCGCCACCAACATGCCGAGAAACAGCCGGTGGTCATCGATAGAAAAAGCCCATACCGCCGCGACGATACCGATGACGAGGAGGTTGAAAAACAGTCGGTAGGGGGTGTCTTCATTTTGTTTGTTGACCGCTGTTTGCAAGTTGTCGAGATATCTTCCCGTCAACTCGGGAAAGACCATGGCGGAAAGGGCGAAGAACACCGCCCGCATGCCGCCTTCGAAAAAGAAGAAAGCAACGGCGAGCAGGAAAAAGGCGACGAGAATCTCGATGCAAAGGACGATTGCCGCCCAACTGAGAGGCTTTCCGGGGGTGATTCGTTCCGCCGCTTTCGTCATGAACGCCTGCACACCGTCGAAGAAGCCGAGATGCGATAGGCCGACATAGACCAAAAACAGGGCGAACACGCGATAATAGCCGAAACTCTCGAGGCCGACGAGTCTGGGAAGGATGAAGCCGAGCAAGAATGTGGCCGTGATACGGGCCAAAAAGGCGAAACCGGCCAGCGGTGCGGGACGACCGGCAAAAAAGAGGGTCCGCATACGATTCCTCCCGGCTGACATAGTCCCTTTCATTGTAACATGGCTTGTAGCGGTCCATGAACCCTGATTTGGCAAACTTGACAGAATGTTTGTCAAACAAGGTCTTTTCATCCCCTCTGCGCCTTCATGTAGACGTTTTCTTTTGCATATCGACCCATAATGTGTTACATTGTTCTCAAACAAGCGCTCATCCGCTTGCAACCCGACAACTTTTCCACCCTTGTTGTTTCTTCTCGATAACCGGATGAGAAACCTGAAAGGATGGAGCACTGATGCAAGGACTAGACCGGGACGCCTATACCATACGTTTTGCACGCTATTCCGACTGGAAACGTGTGAATCGCATCATGGAGAAGATGGAAGAAGAGATCGACGACACGAACATCTTCGTCGCCGACGATGCCGATTTCATCAAGAACCACATCGAAAAAGAGGGGTTCATCGTCGTCGCCGGACACAAGAAACGCATCGCCGCCTTCCTCATCGTCCGTTTCCCCGAGACAAGCGAGGACAACCTCGGCTATGATCTCGACCTCGACGAAGAGGACCTCATGCGTGTCAACCACATGGAGAGCGTCATCGTGACCGAAGACCATCGCGGCAACGCCCTCATGCAGAAACTCATCGAGTTCGCCGAGCCCGTCGCCAAGATCATGGGCTACACCATCGCCATGGCGACCGTCTCCCCCGACAACCCCTACAGCCTGAACAACTTCCTCGCCCTCGGCTACAGGGAAGTCATGAAGAAGACGAAATATGACGGCGTCGAACGCGTCATCCTGCGCAAAGACCTCTGAACGAATTCAATCCGGCTTGACAAAAACACCGACGTCGCAAATGTGACCACTTGCGTTCGTCGGTGCTTTTTTTATCCGCTGTCCACGGCTTGTCGCCAAGGGGTCTGTGCGGTGATCATCTTGACTATTTCCTGAAATGATGAACTTTTTGCAGAGGCTTGGTTGTCTCTTCTTCCGTTCCTCTTTCCTTTCTTGCTCGGCGGAAGGTGATGTGATAGGATATAGCTACAGGAAACAAGGGGAGATAATCATGCGGAAAGAGTACGAGAAGGAGATCAAAGAAGCTTTTTTGTCGTACCTTGAAGATTATTTCATGAAAAGGGATTTCGAAAAGACCATCGCCCATTTCGGCAAGCACATCACGGGCTTCGGTTCTTCGCGCGACGAGAACACCTACACCTACGAGCGCTGCTACGAGGCGTTCAAGCGCGACATCGAACAAGCGCCGGAACGAATTAACTACGAGATCAACGACCTTAAGGTCACATGCCCTTTGCAGGATGTCGGCCTTCTCTCTTGTGAGCTCGACATCTGGACGACCATCCACGATCAGACTGTGCGCTTCAACAACCTCCGGTACACACTCGCCTTTGTCAAAACGGACGACAAGTGGCTCATCGAGCACAAACACCTCTCACTGCCGAGCATGGAGAATGAAGACGATGAGGCCTACCCGATCAAAGAGCTCGAAGAAAGGAACAAGGTCCTCCAACGCATGGTCGACGAGAAGACGAAAGAGCTCAACCGTTCCTTGGAGACCATCTCCAAGCTCGCCAACACCGACTATCTGACGGGCGTCGCCAACCGCTACCGCATCAACAAGATCCTCGGGAAGCTCATCGAAGAGTCTCCTGCCGACAAGGGGACCTTCAGCCTCATCCTCATGGACATCGACGATTTCAAGAGCGTGAACGACACGGCCGGGCATCTGACGGGAGACGATTTTTTGGTGAAGACGGCCCGATTTCTGGAAGAACACTGCGATGACAACGATGTCGTCGGGCGCTGGGGGGGCGACGAGTTCGTCGTCATCTATCCCGACAAGTCGCTAGAAAAGACACG
>PUKL01000133.1 GCA_003552275.1 Mollicutes bacterium | reverse complement strand
GCGATGGAAGAAGACACCGGCCTCCCCATCAAATCGTTCAAGGTCGACGGCGGGGCCACCGTCAACGAGTTCCTGATGCAGTTCCAGGCCGATATCCTCGACAACGAGGTCATCCGGGCCGAAATCCAAGAGACCACCGCCTTGGGGGCGGCCTATCTCGCCGGCCTCGCAGTCGATTATTGGGACTCCCCCGAAGAAATCCGCAAGATCTGGAAGACCGACAAGACCTTCAAGCCCGTCATGGACGAAAAAACACGAAAGCGCCATCTTTCGGGTTGGCAACGGGCGATCGACGCGACAAAAGCCTTCAAAGAGTAGCCGTGGTCACGATTATCGTCGGAATGTGTCGGCCGTTCGCATCCGGTTGCCTTTTTCGTTGACTTTGACACGTTCCTTGCATATAATACAAATGGACATCTTCAGGGCGGGGTGGAATTCCCGACCGGCGGTACAGTCCGCGAGCGAAAGCTGAATGGGTGCGATTCCCATACCGACAGTCACAGTCTGGATGGAAGAAGATGTGGGTCCCTTTTTCTGCTTATCATGCCCTGGATATGGTATCCGGGGCATTTTTCATTCGCGGAGTGGTGCACATGGAAGAGACCTATATGGAAAAAGCGCTCGAGCTGGCGAAAAAGGGGCTCGGCAAAACGAATCCGAATCCCATGGTCGGAGCACTTATCGTGAAAGACGGAGCCATCATCGCCGAAGGCTTCCATGAAGCCTTGGGGAGGCCCCATGCCGAGGCGGATGCCCTCGAAAAGGCCGGATCAAAGGCCGCAGGGTCCACCATGTATGTGACGCTGGAGCCCTGTGTGCACCATGGGAAGACGCCGCCTTGTGCCGACGCCATCATCAAAAGCGGCATCGAGCGCGTCGTCATCGGCTCCATCGACCCGAACCCCCTCGTCGGCGGGAAAGGCGTCGAAAAGCTGAAAAATGCCGGTATCAAGGTGAAAACGGGCGTTTTGGACGAAAAGAATCGTGCATTGAACAAAATCTTCTTTCATTTCATGCAAGAAAAAAGACCCTATGTCGTGATGAAGACGGCCATGAGCGCCGATGGCAAGACCGCGACGAAAACCTTTGATTCCCGTTGGATCACGAACGAGTCCTCAAGGTATTTCGTACACGAATTGAGGTCCCGGCTCCGGGCCGTGATGGTCGGGGCGAACACCGTCATCCAAGACGACCCCCTCCTCACGGCAAGGCACAAAGAGGATTGTCGTCAACCGGTCCGCATCATCATCGACGCACGCGGCGAGATATCCTCGGAAGCGAAAGTCTTAAGAACCACAGCTTCGGCCGCGACCTGGATCGTCACCACGAAAAAAGCGCCGAAAGAGAAGCTACACGCTTTCGAAAAACGGGGTGCGCGCGTCATCGTCGCCGACGAGACGAAGAAAGGCATCGATTTCCGCGCCCTCATGAAGAGACTCGCCGAAGACGACATCGACAGCATCCTCGTCGAGGGCGGTTCCCTCTTGAACGCCTCGCTCATCGAGGCCGGCCTCGTCGACAGGCTCCATCTTTTCATCGCGCCGAAGATCATCGGCGGGAAAGATGCGGTATCGCCCGTGGGCGGCGAAGGGATTGCGTGGATGAAAGACGCCCAAAGACTCGAGTTTGTGCAAATCGACAATTTCAGCGGTGATATCATGGTCACATATGATTTCCGAGGAGGGGATGCATGATGTTCACGGGCATCATCGAAGAAGTGGGCACCATCAAGAACATGCGGAAACGGCCGCGTTCACTACGGTTGGAGATCGACGCTCACAAAGCTCTCGAAGAGACGCGCATCGGCGACAGCATCGCTGTCGACGGTGTCTGTCTCACGGTCACGGACATGGGCAAGAACACGTTCTTTGCCGATGTGATGGAAGAGACCGTGGAAAAAAGCACGCTGACGCTTCTCAAAACGGGGTCCAAAGTCAATATCGAACGCGCGCTCCGGGCGGACTCGCGCCTCGGCGGACACTTCGTGAGCGGCCACGTCGACGGCGTCGGCACCATCATCGGGAAGAAAAAGGCGGACATCGCCCACCTCGTGACAATCCGTCTCGAGAAGTCTCTCATGCGCTATGTCGCCGCCAAGGGCTCCATCGCCGTCGACGGGATCAGCCTCACCGTCGTCGCGGTGGAAGGGGACGCCTTCACGGTGTCCATCATCCCCCACACCGAACAAGAAACGACTCTCATCACCAAGGACAAGAACGACAAAGTGAACATCGAATGCGATGTCATCGCCAAGTATGTGGAAAGCCTCATGAAGGCCAAAGATGACGGTACGGGAATCGACCAAGCCTTCTTGAAGCGGCACGGATTCCATCATTGAACCTCGATACAACGCTACACACAAAAGGAGTGAGAACATGCCTTTCGATACCATAGAGGAAGCGGTCGAAGCGATCAAGAAAGGCAAGATGGTCATCGTCGTCGACGATGAAGACCGGGAGAACGAGGGCGATCTCGTCATGGCGGCCGAAAAGGTCACCCCTGAAGCGGTCAATTTCATGGCCACACACGGACGGGGCCTCATCTGCATGCCTTTGACGCGGAATCGGTTGAATCAGCTCGGCATCGACAAGATGGTCGACAACGAGACCGACCAGTTGCACACCGCTTTCACCGAATCGATCGACGCCGTCGAGACGAAGACCGGCATCAGCGCCTTTGAAAGAGCGCAGACGATCATGAAGGTCCTCGATCCCAAAGCGCGGCCCACGGATTTCAAAAAACCCGGTCACGTCTTCCCCCTCATCGCCAAGGACGGCGGCGTTCTGAAACGGGCCGGCCACACCGAGGCCGCGGTCGACCTCGCCCGTCTGGCGGGGCTCAAGCCCGCCGGTGTCATCTGTGAGATCATGAACGACGACGGCTCCATGGCGCGTGTGCCGGATCTCGAGAAATATGCCGAAAAACACGGCCTCAAGATGATCACCATCGCCGACCTCATCGCCTATCGCCGGCAAAAGGACATCTATGTGCGGCGGGCGGCGGAAAGCGTCCTTCCCACGGATCACGGCGAATTCCGGCTCGTCGGGTACGAGAACACCTTGAGCGGCGAGCACCATGTGGCCCTCGTGAAAGGCGAGATCGGCGAACAAGACGACGTTCTCGTGCGGGTGCATTCGGAATGTCTGACCGGCGACGCTTTCGGCTCGAAACGTTGTGATTGCGGTGAACAGCTCGACAATGCGATGCGCAGGATACAGGAAGCGGATGCCGGCGTGCTCCTCTATATGCGTCAGGAGGGGCGGGGGATCGGCCTCATCAACAAGATCAAGGCCTATCATCTCCAAGACGGGGGGCTCGACACGGTCGAGGCGAACGAGGCTCTGGGCTTTCCCGCCGACATGCGCGATTACGGTATCGGCGCCCAGATATTGCGCGATCTGGGGGTCCGACGCATCCGCCTCTTGACGAACAACCCCAAAAAGATCCGCGGTCTCGCGGGCTATGGCCTCGAAATCGTCGAACGCCTGCCCTTGCAAGCGGAGAGCAACATCAAGAACAAACGCTATCTACAAACCAAAAGAGATCGATTGGGACACCTGATCGATATCAAGGAGGAGAAAGAATAATGAAGAAGTTTGAAGGCAAACTGGATGCGAAGGGACTGAAGATGAACATCATCGTCGGTCGCTTCAACGAGTTTTTGGGAAGCAAGCTCCTCTCCGGGGCCGTGGACGCGCTGACGCGTCACGGCATGGAAGAGAAGGACATCGCCGTCACCTGGGTTCCCGGCGCTTTCGAGATGCCCCTGGTGGCCAAACGGATCGCCAAGAGCGGCAACTATGACGCCGTCATCACCCTCGGTGCCGTCATCCGCGGCGACACCCCCCATTTCGAGTACGTGGCGAGCGAGGTCACCAAAGGCATCGCCAATGTCTCGTTGGAGACGGGTGTGCCCGTGATCTACGGCGTCCTCACCACCGACACCATCGAACAAGCGATCGAAAGAAGCGGGACCAAATCCGGCAACAAGGGTTTCGACGCGGCGCTTTCGGCCATCGAGATGGCCAACCTCATGAAGACGGTGTAGCATGGACAAAAAAGACATCAAGACGATCTTTCTCGATTATGACGGCACCCTGCACGACAGCCTCCACGTCTATGCACCCGCTTTTCGCAAGGCCTATCGTCACCTCGTGGAGCATCACGGCCTCAAGGAAAAAAAGTGGCGCGACGAGGAACTCGGCCGCTTTCTCGGCATGACCCCCAAAGAGATGTGGGACATCTTCGGCGCCGACCTCCCCGAACAAGTCAAGGCCGAAGCCTCGGCCATCTTGGGCGAAGAGATGCGCAGACTCGTCGAAGACGGACACGCCCGTCTCTACGAGGGTGCTTTGGCGACGCTTGCCGATTTGCGGAAGAAAGGCTACAAGCTCGTCTTCATCAGCAACTGCAAAGACTACTACATGCGCGCTCACGCGAAAGTGTTCGGCCTCGGGGAATATTTCGACCGCATGGTCTGTTCGGACACGTTCGAAGGGATCGAAGCGAAACATCTCGTGTTGGAACGCGTGAAAGCGGACTTCCCCGAAAAGATGGCCATCGTCGGCGACCGCCATCACGACATGGAAGCGGGCCGGTTCAACGGCCTTCTCACCATCGCCGCCCGTTACGGATTCGGCGGCAAAGAGGAATTGCAGGACGCCGACATCCACATCGAGGACGTGACCGAGCTGCAAGAACTTTTTTGACCAGACGACGTTTTTCTGGGCTCTTCCCCGGGGAGACGTCTTTTCATGGTAGAATGTGAACGAGCGTATACTACAAGTGAGGTGCTTTCATGACGGAGACAACCAAGAAAAGACAAGTGCTCGAGTATTTCATCAAGACTTTGAACGGCATGGCGAAGGGCCTTTTCGCGACCCTCATCATCGGGGTCATCGTCGAACAGGTCGCGATCGTCTTCGACTCGCACCACCTCTTCGAACTCGCCGACATCCTGAAAAGCTTCCTGGGTGTGGGCATCGGCGTGGGCGTGGCCCACAGCCTCGGCATGAAGGATCTGAAACTGATCGGCGGCGCCGTGGCCGGCGGTATCGCCACCGCGATCATGTTCGATCCCGTCGTGGCCTATCTGACTTCCATCGCCGCCGTGGAGGCCCTGCGCCGGGTCCTCCGCAAGAACACCCCCATCGACATCATCCTCATTCCCCTTTTCGCGGGCATGGTCGCTTATGTGGCCGCGACGTTCATCGGTGAACCCGTCGCTTTCGGGATGACACAGATCGGCAATTTCATCGAGACGGCCACGACCTATCAACCCTTCCTCATGGGCATCGTCATCGCCGTCGTGATGGGTATGATCCTCACTTCGCCCGTCTCGAGCGCGGCGATCGGCATCTCCATCGGACTCTCCGGCATCGCCGCCGGTGCGGCCGTGGCGGGCGGTGCCGCCCAGATGGTCGGTTTCGCCGTCATGGCCCGCAAAGACAACAACATCGGCACGGTGCTCTCGACGGCGTTCGGCACGTCGATGTTGCAGTTCAAGAACGTCTTGAAAAAGCCTATCATCTGGCTGCCGCCGATCGTCGCTTCGGCCATATTGGGGCCGATCGCCACGGTGGTCCTCGGGATGGAGAGCACCCCCGTCGGCAGCGGCATGGGCACGAGCGGCCTCGTCGGACCGATCGGTGTGCTCGATGCCATGGGGCACGGGATGAACGTCTTCGTCATCATCGCCATCCTCTGTTTCGCGGGACCGATCCTCCTCGTTTTCGCCTTCGACATCCTCATGCGGATGAAAGGCCTCATCGGCGCAGGCGATTTCAAACTCGACTGATCCCGGAGGGATTTGTATGGAAGAGTACCGCTTCATCTATGGCCCGATCGGCAGCCGGAGACT
>PUKL01000126.1 GCA_003552275.1 Mollicutes bacterium | reverse complement strand
GTGAAACGGCCCAGCACGATGAGTACGCTGATGATCACGAGGGTGAGAATGATGCTGCGTACGGCCTCTTGTGCGTCGATTTCATCGATTCTTCCCGCCCGATAGGCCTCCAACTCGTCGACGAGGTTGCCGATCAACATCGGCACTTCGAGCTGCGCGAGGTCGACGACCAGCAGGGCGATGATGCCGATGAGGAAGAGATAGAAGAATTTCAGATAGTAACGGTTGATGGATTTGGAAAATATCATGTTGTCACCTTCCCGATTTTGTCAAACAACTTGATGAGGGTCTCGAGTTCATCCGCGTCCAAGGTGGCGAAGATCTTCTCCAGGGCCCTGTCGCTCTCGAGGATGTTCGTCTTGGCGAGGAGTTTGCCTCTTTTCGTCAGGGTGATGTTGAAGACGCGGGCGTCGTGGGTGCACCGCTTCTTCTCGATGAGACCGCCCTCTTCGAACCGGCGGACGACTTCCGTCACCGTCGGTTTCGAAAGATTGAACATCTCGGCAAGTTCCGTCATCGTGACGGAGCCTTGATTGTCGATTTTGCGAAGATACTTGAACTGCCGGTCGCTGATCCCTTCGAGGTCCAATTCCTCATACACCTCGCGGCAGCTTTGGAAATACATCTTCAAAAACAAGTTGAAGGATTTCCGGACACGTTCCTTGTCCATAGGTTCCTCCTGTCGAAATGTAATTAGTTAGTTAGCGTTTACCTAACCATTATACCCGAGAATCTACGTATGTCAATGGGCAAAATAAAGAAAAAGGCTGTGACGGTTTCGTCACAGCCTCATAGTCAGCGCAGCTTCCTTTTCACCAAGATGCCCGTGATCACCGTCAACGTCAAGATGATGCCGCCCGCGATCATCGGCAACAAACTCCTCTCATCCTCTTCGAGAGGTTCGCTGATGCGGATGGTGAGCTCGTGTCTTTCGCTTTCACCGGCCTCGTTGCGTAACTCGACGATGTAAGAGTAATCACCGGGCGTGTCCGCGTTGTCATGATAATCCTCTTGAAGGACTTCCATCTCCACGGGCTCGAAATCGTCGGCGGAACGGTTCCGGAGATAGGTGAAGATCTCCTCTTCGGAAAGACTCGCTTCCGGCGACACGATGATCTTCTCGCTGAGAATGAACTCCGGCGGCACATCGTCGATGATCTCGATTGTCATGCGATGGGTGGCCAGGTTCTCGGCGGCATCCTTGACGCCGAAGACGATTTCATAGACGCCCACTTCGCCCGCGACCACCGTGTCCGTCTCGATGTAGATGTCCTCTTTCGTCAAGGTGTCATGGTTGTCGCTCACGGAAAGCTCTTCTCGCAAAGCGAGGGTGTCCAGACTTTCCGTATACGATATCCGCATATGCGCCATGCCGCTCAAGACCGGAGGCACATCGTCGATGACCTCTATGAGGATTCCTCTTTCCGTCCCGTTGCCGGAGGCGTCCTCCGTGTAGAGATGCATGGTGTGCTCGCCCGCGGTGTGCAAGAGTTCCTCGATACCTTCCGCGACCGCGATCTCCATATCTTCGGACGGTGTATGGTTGTCTTGCGGCGTGTAGAGCGCGAGAATCTCTTCCAATGACAAGGGTTCGGAAAGGAGGATCTCGATATCGTCCGGCCCTTCGATCACGGGCGATGTGACATCGACGATGTCCAATGTGAAGGATTTCTCCGTTTCGTTTGCGCTTTCGTCGGCCACTTTGATTGTCACTTCTTTCGGGCCGAGGACCTCCTTGTTGGTGCTGTAGTCATCATCGATGATGGTATATTCCGTGATGATTCCGTCATGGTCGTCGTAGAAATGAAAATGTTCTTCGATGATCACCGCCAAGGGTGGCGTTTCGTCCACATCGATGACAATATCGCTCGGACCTTCGATCTCGGGGGGAATCTCGTCTTTGACGATGATCGTGAGGTCGAAATAGGCCGTGTTGTCCGAACTGTCCGTCACCTCGAGACGGACCGGATATTCTCCTACCCGCTCTTCGTTGCCGGTGTAGGCATCCTCGGCGATGACAATCTCATCGCTCAAGTCGCCGTCGATTTCGTCATAGGCCGTGATATGTTCATCGACGATGTCCTCGATCGATGTCGCCTCCTCATAGCTCATGACGAAAAGCCCACTTCCCGAAAATTCGGGTTCGGTGGGATACACGGCTTCATACGGTTCATAGGAGGTGGCCGCATCTCCCTTTTCCAACTGCAACTCCAAGCCGCAGGCGCCATAATGACTGTAGTATTGCGCGGCATGATCCTCGCTCACTTCGATCTGGACGGCCTCGCTTGCGGGTGTGAATGTGCATATCAGACGTCCGTCGTCTTGTTCACAGTCGTCGGGGTCGACGAAAGAATCGTCGATGATGATTGTGCCGTCATAGGTGGCGATTTTGATGCGGCTCTGGTCGAGAAGCGACATCGAGAAGGTGTGTGCAATTCCCGCTTCCACGCTCACAGGGCTAATCGTGCGGAAGCTGTCGGTCTCCCAGTCCGACTCGACAATGGCGGGATTCAAAAGATTTTTCCCGCCGGGGATTGAATCCTCCCCATGGAGGACCCTTCCGCTCACAAAGGCGAAAAGGACCATGAGGGCAATCAGGATCTTTTTCATATCATCACCTCACCCGCATGATAGAGAGCAAGGTTCTATATTTCTCCCCAAAAATGCAAAAACCCCCTTGGCAGGGGGTGATGTCAGGATTCCCTTTTCGGGGGCGGACCGAAATACTGATAGAGTCTCGTCTTGATCGGACCGTTGAAGAGCACCCTTGTCCGGGAGGCCTTCTTCTTGAAAAAGCCTTCGGCGTTCGCCACCGGGGTGAGGATGTAGAACGAGGCGTTTTTTTCACGGCGGATGATGTCGCCGAGGTCCCGGTAGAGTCTTCGGAAATCCTCGGCCTGCATGAGTCTCTCGCCGTAAGGGGGATTCGTGATGACCACGGGGTGGGGATCCGCGAAAGCCATGGCCCGAAAATCCTCGCTCACGAAGTCGATGTCTTCGGCGACACCCGCTCTTTCGGCGTTTTTCCGTGTCTTTTCGATCATCTTCGCATCGATGTCCGCCGCGCGGATCGGACCGATGTCACCGTGATGGATGCCGGTGTAGGCTTGACGCTTCACTTCTTGATAAAGCTTGTCGTCCACGAACGGGAACGCTTCGAAATCGAACGTGCGGTCCAAGCCCGGGGGGATGTTTCTCGCGATCCGGGCCGCTTCGATCGGGATGGTCCCCGAGCCGGTGAAGGGGTCATAGAGTGCCCGCGTGCGGTCGTAGAAACTCAAGAGCACGATGGCCGCGGCGAGCGTCTCCTTGATGGGGGCTTCGCCGGTGTCCTCGCGATATCCCCGCTTGTGCAAAGGTGCACCGCTCGTGTCCAACCAGAACTCGCTTTCATCCTTTTCGAACGTAAGAAGGATGCGATAGGGCTCGGCCGTCTCGGGGAAAGCGGACACGGACAGTTTCGAACGGAGATTTTCCAAAACAGCCTTCTTGCCAACGGACTGGATATCGCGTAAACTGAACAGGGTGGATTTCACACTTTTCGCGTTCACGATGAACTTGCCTTCAGGGCGGAAATAACGCTCCACGGGCAGTTTTCCGACAAAGGCGAACAGTTCGTCGAACGAACGCACAAAAGCGCGTCCGAGCACGATATGGACCCTTTCGGCCGTGCAAAGATGCAGGTTCGCCCGCATCATGCCGCTATGGTCGGTTGTGAAATACACTCTGCCGTTCTTCGTCTCCTTGACGGAGACTCCCAAAGCCTCAAGTTCCCTCCGGCACACGGCTTCAATGCCGAACGCCGTCGTCGCGACACATTCCAAGGCCATCTTCCTTTCTTTCTCCGTGATCGATGCCTTAATGTCATAAAGAACAAATAAAACGACCGTTTCCTTTGTTGTATAGGTGTAAGCGGTCACGCCCCGGGGTGAAATCATGACCGACAAGCGACTCGACAAACTCGTCCGGGCCTTCGCAAAGGGTGATGAAAGTGCCTTCGACGCCCTTTATGAAGCCACAAGCGCCGATGTCTACTATACGATACTCATGGTGTTGAAGGACCCTTCTTTGAGTGAAGACATCATGCAGGACACTTATATGAAGATGATCGAATCTTTGCCCAAATACCGGCCGCAAGGCAAGTTCCGCGCCTGGATCAAGACGATCGCGAAACGCCTGGCGCTGAACGCCTATCACGAACGCAAGAAGGAAAGCCCGCATGATGACGACGAAGGGCCGCTCTCCCTCCTCGCGCAAGAAGACGGCAGCGAGAAAAGGTCGGAACTCGAAGAACTCATGCGGACACTCGATGAAGAGGAAAAGGAAATCGTCATCCGGCATGCGGTACTCGGGGAAAAACACAAAGATATCGCCGAAGCACTCGCAAGACCCTTGGGGACGGTGCTTTGGAAATACCGAAACGCCCTCGGGAAGATGAGGCGAAAAGGAGGTGCGCCCGATGAAGAATAAAGAATGGGAAAAAAGAATCCGCTCCGCCGCCAAAAAAGATGTCCCCGATGTGAAAGAGGAGATCAAATCCTCCGACGTCTACCAAAACCACATCACGAGCGCACTGCACAAACGCTCCACGACCTCCGGGAAGTCTTTCGCCCTGCGCTATGTCTATGCCGGGATGGCGGTCGTGGCCGTGTTCATGCTGGCTCTCATCCTTCCATTCGGCATTGACGGCGCCACCAGTGTCTATCTCGACATCAACCCCGGTCTCCGGATCGACATCGACGAGGAAGACAACGTCTTGGACCTTTTCGCCACGAACCCCGACGGCGAGGATTTTCTCACCCTCCTCGACGAGCCGGAAGACAAGCCTTTGGACGATGTGATCGACAACATCATCGACAAAGCCATTGAGCGAGGATATCTTTCCGATGAAGCCCCCTATATCGTCTATGACGTCCGCGGACCTTCCGCAGAACAAGAGGAACGCATCCTGCAAAGGCTCGAAGAGAGACTCCCCGACGTCGTGGGGACTCGGATCGCCGGGTTTGCCGTCATGCGCGGCCACGGCGGTGACGAAACCCCCGACGAACAAGAACGGGCCCAAACCCACGGCATGAGCGTCATGCGGCTGAGACTCATCGAACATATCGACGACGAGACCGACGATTATTCCTTCGCCGACCTCAAAGACCTTTCCGTCGGCGAGCTCAGGAGAATCATGGAAGAAAAGGACATCCCCCACCATACGCCGGGCCCGCCTTCGGACCGACCCGGCGGACCGCCTTGGTGAAAAGCCCGCAAGGGCTTTTTTCTTCGGAAAAGAAAAAGGCGGCTTTGAAGCCGCGCCGAAAGCCCCGCGAGGTTCAAGGCCGAATCGGGGAACGAAAGCAAGAAAAATGATGGTGCCGCTTGCTGGACTCGAACCAGCAACCTCTTCCTTACCATGGAATTGCTCTACCGATTGGAGCTAAAGCGGCACATCTCGTCGTTCCGTAGGATATTCTACCATGAATGGGACGGCTTGAAAAGCCCCAAAATCTCACAAATCGATGAAAACCTTGCCGTCTTGGATCTTCACGGCGTATGTCTTCGCAGCGGGGACTTTGACGGAAAAGAAGGTGATCTTCGGATTCTTCACGATTGCACCGGTCTTGATGTCGATCTCTGCTCCGTGCGCCGCACAGGTGATGATGCCGTCCTTGAAGCCGCCCTTGTAGAGTGAGGCTTTGCGATGGGGGCAGCGGTCGGAAAGGGCGTACACCTTCTCTTCGTGATGGATGAGGAGCACCGGTGTGTCCCGGATCGTCTTTTTCATCTTCTTGCGCAGTTTCAATGTGGCGAGATCGCACGTCTCCAAAAAGGCCACAGTCATCCCTCCCGAATTTCGTTCTTCCCTACCATCATTATATCATCTTGCGCTCTTCTGCGTATCCACCTTTTCTTGAAAAAAGGCCGCCAGCTGGTATAATGGTACTACCGAAGACGGCAACAGAAAGGAGACCGCCATGTTCACGTTGGACATCGAAGGCAAAAAGAAGACAT
>PUKL01000043.1 GCA_003552275.1 Mollicutes bacterium | reverse complement strand
TGTCTTTAGCTTCACTAAGTTCCCAGGGGTCTCTATAAGAGATGTCCCTGTCTACGTCTACTTTAGTTGAGGTAAAATACAATACGTTGATTACTACTCCTTCGAAAGGCATATCATAGAGCTCCTCTGCTGCTAAGGTGTATGCACTCATTTGGAGGTCCGGTCTGTACTGAAGGTAGTAGTTCTGACCCATTCTTGAAGAGGTCTTGTGGTCTACTACAAGGTTCATACCTGACCACTTAACTACTAGGTCTATCCGTCCTGCGAAGTCGTGTCCACCAAGGTCTATGCAGAATCTGTTCTCTGGCTCATCAAGGAGTTCAAATGGTTCATCTTTATACGTAGAAAAGTACTTTTTTAGTAGCTTCTCACCTTTCTCTCTCGTCCTGATCTTATCTTCCAGTCTGTCTGACCAGTTATCAAAGAAGACTTCTATTGCCCTTTCGTTTTCTTTATGCTTGTACCAGTCCTCTAATGCTGCATGGATTGCTGTTCCGAATTCAAAGTAAGAGGGTTCACTGTCTTCCCAAGACTGAGGGATTAGGTCACGGGAGTATCTCCAGTAGTACGCACGTGGGCACTCACAGTACTTTTTTAGGGAGCTACTATCAAACACCTCCATTAAGTTTTACTCCTCCTCTCCCTGCACTCATCTACGTGGGATAGTACTCTTTCAAAGGGTTCCTCTGACCAGTCGAGCTTCTCCTCTGAAGGCCTGAGTGTTCCTATTATCTCCACTTGGTCTTCCCTTCTGACCCCATGTTTTTCAGGAGAGAAGCTAAGCCCCAGTCTGGAGTTTCTATACCAGTTAACTGAGCCCTCTTCACTAGTCGCTAAGTCTTTAACCAAAGTTTATCAACTCCTTTTTATATAAGTACCTAAAGAGATCTTGGTAGAGAGCCAGCATCAACTTGTCCTGGTTGTTCTTAGGGTAATTCATTTCGCAGAGAGCCAAAAGCAAAATGTCTGCTACATCTTTTTGTTTTTCTGAGTAGACTCTATCGTCTGTCCTGTAAATTATCTCCTCGTACTCTTTACAAAGCTCTTCAAAAGTCAGTTCTCCTGACCTTATTCATACTCTTCTACCTGTCGATTTATGTCGGCTTGTATGATTTCCTGCATTTTTCCGTTAATTTCAGCTAAATATTTTTTTAGGTTTTCCTCACAGGCATCCTTGTCGGAGAACTTTTTTATGAGCTTGTACCTTTGGAGAGCAAGAGTAGTTAAGTAATCCATATATCTTTACTCCTCCAATTTTATTATGTTTAGGCTTTGCAGATCATTTAAGAATTCTTTAGGAGAATCTCTATTGATGACCTCATGCTTCCATCTCAACACTCTATTGGACAAAATACACATGAAATCCTGCTTGCTCTCGTCTTTTAGATCTGAGTTTAGCCGCATTTTGTCTACGGCCTCTTCTGGAGTGCTAGCCTGCAAAGTCTCATCTAGCCAGTAGATCTTCAAAAGTAATCCTCCCTTAGATGGTATTATAAGCTAAATTTCTTGCCCTGTCAAACACACGTTCTATAGACATTAGACTCAAAATATAGTACTATATACCTAGACATTAGACTCAAAGTATGATACTATATACTTAGTAGCTGCACTCCCCTCCCCTCTTTACAACGTACTAATATTATACTATACTCACAGGTTATTGTCAAGCGGGCAGTATGATAATTTTTCCAAAGGAATAATCCTGTGCTTATAGTATATAATAATATAGAAAGGAGGTGAGAAAAGTGAGGCTATCAGATAAGCTGAGAGAGCTAAGAGAAGACAGAGGACTTGAGCAGCTGGATGTTGCAAAGATGACTGGTCTGACAAGTGGGTACATTTCTCACCTTGAGCAGGGAAGAAAGAAAAACCCTTCCATGAATACGTTGAAGAAACTCTCTGATGCATACGGCGTGCCTGTGTCCACTCTTCTTGTCGCCACTGACCGTGACGATATTATACCAGGAGATGAACTAGAATACCTTGAGATTATCCTCGGCAATGAGAAGATAAAAGAGCTAGTTAACACCGTAAGTAAGCTTTCGAACTCAGACATAGAAAAGATGATCAAGATTGCTGAAAGTTGGTCTCAGTAGGCTCGACTATCTCTTTGACCTTAACAAATGGCACACCAAATTCTGACGAGGTTAAGGATAATGCCTGTTCGGGTGACTTGTTCTTTCTCGCTCTCAGTTTTAAGTAAAAGAAGGTGATGTCATTCTTCTTCTCATCCGAGACTGTCTCACTGTGCTTATATTGGATACCTGCCGACTCAAGATCAGCAGGTTTACCTAGCATCACTTCACGCTCAACTGGAAGATACACACGGTACTCCGCTGTTCTCCCTTTATCGTTATTTAAGATTTTTATCCACTTACTATCTTCTAAACTATCTAAGCTACGAGAACAGGTCGTCCTAGCCATTCCTGTGTTATCTTCCAGTTGAGTATAACTAACTCTGCACCAAGTCTTTCTCCAGCCCCAAGACATTCTGTACATATAAAGATACACCTTGAAGTCTGTATGTTTGAATAGTTTCATGAAATCTATTATTGATAAATGAAGTGCCAAGAAGTTTTTACTGACCTCAACTATGGTTTTGTCAGGTAGGTCAGGTTTTTCTGGCGTACCTCCTAAGATTACATCGAACGCTGATTTGTCGTAATTTTTCCTTGGTTTTTGTGAGTCTTCAAATATCTTGTCTGCCGCTTCAGATAGACGGTCACTCATTTTTTAGACCCCCAATTTATGTAATACTTCTTCGGCTAGACACTTGAAGAACTTGCACCCTCTCTCACGCAGGTCGTATTGGAAGATAGTCTGACCGTCAAGTGCTGCTTTCTCAATTGCTGTGTTAGTGTGTACTATTGTGTTTAGTAGCCTTTCTGAGAAGAACTTCTCCGCTTTCTCCTTCATTAGTCCGCTAATCTTCTTCCTTGCATCATAGTTGCCGATTAATATTCCTATCTCTTCTAATTCTGTGTTAGCCTGGCTAACTTTGTCTGCGTAGTCGCTGGTCATCTGTACAGCACGTATTAAATGTCTGTCTGTGAAAACTGGGATTATGTAAGAAGTTGCTACTGTTAAAGAATTGGTCGTCATTATGTTAATGTCAGGATGGGTGTCTACTATTATAAAATCATAATGGTTCCTTGCGTGCTCATCTAATTTGTTCTTTAAGCAGAATACGCTCATAGGGTCACTCTCAGGGTCCAGTACTCTATTTGCTTGCATAAGTTGCAGATCACTAGGTACGATGTCTACTCCTGGTATTCCTGTAGGAGTTACACACTCACTAACTAAAAGTTGCTCATCGGAGATCAGGTCGAATACTGTTTTGTCGATCTGCTCATAGTCCTCTACTACGGCGTCTGTTAAGTTGCCTTGGAAGTCTGCGTCAATTAGAAGAACACTGTACTCTTTTCTTGAAAATGCCCCTGCTAAATTCATAGACGTAGTTGTTTTTCCTACCCCACCCTTAATAGATACCATTGTTATGATGTGGACCATATTATCCCCTCCTGTTCATACTTATACTACACTTACCATCAAACTCCTCTATTAAAATACAAATTATCCACAGTAGTAGCGGAGCGACACTAATTAGTAGCTCTCCGCTACCAGTGTAGTGTCAGAGAGACACTAGTAGTAGTGTCGCTGCGACCCCACTCCAGTAGCGGAGGGCTACTCCATTATAAATAGGTTGTTATAAATAGGGTTTTGACTTAGATATTATTTATAGATCGGACCTCATTGATGGTAACAGTTACTCCTGCTTTTAAGTCAAGAGATTTCATTAAGGGATGGTCCGGTTTTTGAGTATCACATATACAATGTTAGGTAATGTCTCTGATGTGGAGACTGTACAAGGTGATCAGTGTAGCTACCATGCCTATCTGGACTACTCTCGTTAAGAGCATTTTTGACCCTCCTTAGTATAATGTTAGACTATCGGTATTATTTTAAGTAATAAAAGACCTACCATTCAGGGAGGGACTCTACAGCTTGCTTTCTTTCTGAGTTGTCCGTATGGGTGTATATCTGAGTTGTGTTTAGGTTGCTGTGACCTAAGAGTTCCTGGAGGATCTTCAAGTCTTTTGTGTTTTTGTAGAACATCGAGGCGAAGGAGTGCCTGAGAACGTGAGGGTGGAGACCAGATATTCCGCACTCCTGACCATAGGATTTAACCATACGCTGGACAGAACGGGGCGATATGCGGTTTTTATGGGTGCTAAGGTATAGAGGGTCTTGTTTGTCTCTTCGTCCTCTTAAATAGGCTCTCAGGGCCTTCTGAGCGGCACTATGGACTGGCACAATTCGTTCTTTTTCTCCCTTACCAGTGAATTTCAAGGACTGATCATTGTAGTCTCTTCTGTTCAGGCTTACGAGTTCCCCTACACGGAGTCCACAGTAGAGGAACATTGTAATGATAGAGTAGTCCCTTGCAGCTGTTGACTTCTCAGAGGATTCTACTGTGCTTAGGAGTTTTTGGATCTCTTCTTTTTTTAAGTGTCTGGGTTCAGCTTTCTGGGATGTCTTCATGGGGTCAATGTTTTCACAGGGATTGGACTCTACTAGCCCTCTTCTCAGGAGGAACTTATAGTAGGCTTTGATAGAGTAAAGTGTCCTGTTCCTGGTGGATGGTGCTAGTTCTCTTTCTAGGATAAGGTCGCTTAAGTGCCTAGATACATCTAGCTCACAGGCCTCTTGGGGATCTTTTTCTAGAGTGTCTAGGAACTCCTGAACATCCCTCTTGTAGCTTTCTCTGGTGTTTTCTGAGTAGCCTCTCTCAAGCTTAAGGTGCTTGACAAACTTAGCTATCATTTTGCTCTCCTCCTTCTACCACGATCTCTCCGTGTTCATCTTCATAGGTCTGGACGAACTGCTCTATCCAATCTGATACCATCCCTGAAACGTTGATCCTGTAGTCATCAATAATAGCCTGGAATTTCTCTGCAACTTCTTTGTCTCTGACGTAGATCTTATAAGAGTAAACCCCTTGCTTTTCCTTCATGATTTTCACTCTCCTTGAGTATATTCTACCACGGGAGAGTGCACTTGTCAAGTGTAATCTCGAATGTCTATTGGCTGGTAGTCTTCTCTGTTTGCTTTCTTCTCACAACTAGGGCAGAAACGGTAGACTAGCCAGGGAGACTTTATAGGTTTTGCTAGGACGTTCCTTGTGTTTTCTGTTCGGTAGCAGCACTGACAAGGTGGTAGACTAGGGTTGTGCTTTTTAAGGTACCGATACTTCTTCTGATGGATGCGGTTCCTGACCTTCTCTTTCTGCTTATCTGTTAGGACTAGGGTTGGGTCTAAGCTGTCTAGGACATAATCAATGTAATTTTCTGAGCAAGAGTTGCAGATGAATACTGCTCTGAGAGGGTTATCGAGTACTTTGTGGATTTTCTCGGCTTGGTTTCCGCACATCTGACAATCGTGATCTTCAATTTGTGTGACCTTGAGTACTCTCTGTATCATTAAGGTATCCTCCTTTTACTAGTAGTATAGCATAAAACTTATGGTATGTCAAAGGGTAAAAGGAGAAAGGGGGTTGACCTTCCCTCTCTCCCCTCTCGGAAGGCAGTGTATGACTGCCTAGACTAATTATACCACGGACAGGCATAAATGTCAAGACTATTAGCATAGTATTATACTGGAGGTGAAGGATATGATCATTGAGACTGTCGCTACGTCTAAAATAATCGCACTTACTCTAGCTGCCGTAGTTGCACTTAATCCTGCTGCACATGAAGAGGAGATTGAAGTACTGGAAGGGATTAGAGTGCCGAAAGAGTTGGTTAAGGACTGGATAGAGGAGATCAATGAAAGGGGTAAGACAGTTGAAGAGTATATAGAAAAGCACACTGACATTGAATTTGAAGACCCTCCACCACGGCAGGATGTAGACTCTTATGCTAAGATAGAGAAAGAGCTAATGGAGGAGTACGATACTCCTTCTATTTTTAAAAGTATACTAGAAGAGATTAAAGAGTTGTTTATTAAAGACTAGACTATG
>PUKL01000086.1 GCA_003552275.1 Mollicutes bacterium | reverse complement strand
TTCTCTTGGTTCATCAGTTTGGTGAGCACCCGCATCGACACGGCCCCGATATCATAGATCGGTACGTCGACACATGTCAGGTTCGGGCGTGACAAGCGGGCGTATTTTGTGTTTTGGAAACCGCAGACGCTGATATCGTCGGGGACGACGACATCGTTTTGGAAAGCGACGTTGATGAAGCTCACGGCAATGGAGTCCCTTACGGCGATGAGCCCGTCGACCGTCTGGGTCTGGAAGTATTCGTTGAAGTGTTCGGTGTTCACCGAGATCCTTCCGCTCGTGCGCATGATCTTCGCTTCGAGGCCGTGCTCTTCCATGGCTTTGAGATAGCCCTTCTCTTTGAGGTCGTTGACCATGTACTTCCGTACCGTGGAGACCATGTAGATGTTCTTGCGGCCTTCTTCGACGAGCTTCTTGGTGATTTCATACCCGGCCTTTTCATAGTCGATGGAAACGCTCGGGATCTCGTCCGATTCATGATACATGGTGTTGGTGAGCACGATGGGGATCTGGTGGTCGTTCTTGATGGTCATGAGGAAATCATACTGTTTCGGTGTGATTTCATCGTTCAAATAGAGGATGCCATCGACCTGCGCGGCGATGATCTCCTTGAGGATCTCCTCCTCGGAAGACTCCTCGTTGTCGAGGATGTAGAGGAGAATCGAGTATTTGTACACACGGGCGATATCGGCGATGCCGTTCATCATCTCGGCGATCGAAGCTCTGCTCATGTCGGGGACGAGAACGGCCACCGTCGTCGATTTGCGGCTGGCGAGGCCCTTGGCGAATGCGTTGGGCTTGTAGCCGAGTTCTTCGATGACGCGGAGCACCCTTTCACGGGTCTCCGGTTTGACTTTCTCCGGGTTGTTGATGGCCCTTGAGACCGTTGCCAGAGAAACGCGGGCTTTACCGGCGACGTCATAGATTGTAGCCTTGCCCATGCAACCACCTACTTCCTTTAGGGTATTATAGCATGTATGAAAATGTTTTCAAACCCTTTCATGCCTTTTGGAGGGCATTCCGCCCCATATGAAAAAAGCCTTCGAGGAAGGCTTTCTTTCATCGGCGTTCCTTGATGCGTGACGCCTTGGCCGAACGGCCGCGGATATAGTGGAGTTTGGCGCGGCGCACTTTCCCTCTCCGGACCACATCGATTTTCGCAATCGAAGGCGAATGGACGGGAAAGGTTCTCTCGGTGCCGATACCGAAGGACACCTTGCGGACGGTGAACGTCTCGCTGATGCCGGCGCCCTGACGCTTGATGACGAGGCCTTCGAAGACCTGGACTCTTTCGCGGGCGCCTTCCTTGATCTTCACCGAGACCCGGACACGGTCTCCCGGGCGGAAAGAGGGAAGATCGGCTTTCAGTTGTTCCTTGGTGATATCGCTGATCAGATTTTGCGACATGTGGGAATCACTCCTTTGGTCATCTTTGTTCTTGGAGTGTACCCTCCAGCGGAACAAGACTCATTGAACAGCGCCGATTATTATAGCACAAACGAAGTGCGTGTTCAACGGTTTTTTCGTTTTTCCAGATACTTCCTGTAAAGGTCGGGGCGGCGCTTCTTCGTCCGCTTCAAGGACTCTTCCCGGCGCCAGGCCTCGATTTTGGCATGATCGCCCGAAAGCAGGATGTCGGGGACGGCCTTGCCTTCGAAAACCCGGGGACGGGTGTAGTGCGGATATTCGAGCAATCCCCGACTGAAGGAATCTTCCGCGGGCGACGCCTCGTTCAAGACCCCGGGCAACAGGCGGACGATGGAATCGCAGACGACGAGCGCCGGGGCTTCACCACCCGTCAAGACATAGTCGCCGATGGATATCTCGACGTCGAAATAGTCCCGGATGCGTTCGTCATATCCTTCATAATGGCCGCAAAGGATGATGACATGCTTGTTCTTGGCGAGGGTCGCGGCCCGTTCCTGATTATAGGGAAGGCCTTGGGGTGTCATGAGGATGCGAAGCGCCGTGTGGTCCTTGTCGATGTCCCGCAGTGCGTTCACGACGGGCTCGACGCGGAGGACCATGCCCGCTCCGCCACCATAGGGGGCCGCGTCCACGGTGTTGTGCTTGTCCACACTGAACTCGCGAAAATCATGGATGCCGACCGTGATGTGGCCGTCCCGTTTCGCCCTGCCGAGGATGGAATGTTCGAAGAAGGGCCGCACCATGTCGGGGAAAAGCGTCAGAATGTCGATTCTCATAACAATCCCTCGATTTCGTCGATGTGGATCATCTTGGACTCCGTGTCGACCTCTTTCACAAAGACCTTGAGAAAGGGTACGAGGGTTTCTCCCCCCGCTTCGGTCTCGACTCTCAGCATCGTTCCCTGCGGTACCTCGAAGACCTCTTTGACGACTCCCACTCGCCCCCGGTCGGTCTTCACCGTGCACCCGACCAGATCGTCATAGTAGAACTCGTCGGTGCGGAGGGGGGGCCTGTCTTCGGCGAGGATCTCGAGGGTCCCGCCTTTGAGATGTTCGACCTCGTCCAAGGAAGAGAACTCCTCGAAATCGAGCAGGTCCATCCCTTTGTGTTCGCGGTGTCTCTCGACGGTCACTTTCGTCCTTTTTCCGTCGATATTGACATGGAGTGAAGCACCTTGTTTGTAGCGATCCCGTTTGAAGTCGCTCTCGGTGCGCACTTTCAGGGTGCCGTCGACTCCATGGGTGTTCGTGATGGTGCCCACGATGATGTAAGCCATGATTATCCTCCTAACGTGCGAACATCACTTTCTCGTTGTCGAACATCTTGTTCAAGATAAAGACGAAAACGGCTATGTAGACGATGTTCGCGGCGATGGTGACGAAGAAGTTCGTCAGACTGTAATCGAAAAGGAGAACCCCCGACAACATGTTGATCGGGCCGTAGATGGGGACAAGATGAACCAAGGGGTTCTGATTCACCTCGGCTCCGAAAGAGTTCATGATACCGATGATCATCGCGATGAAGTAGAAAGGCATGATCAGCATCGAAGCTTCCTTGATGGTCTTCGCATAGGCACTGATGATGGAGATGAGCCCGACGATGAAGATGACGGTCACGACAAGCAGGAAGAAGATCGCCAAAAACTCCTGTGCCCCATAGATCGAGATGTCGGGCATCGTCTCGTCGGCCATCATGAGTCTCGGGAGCGAGAGGATGATGCCGATGAAGGCCGAAAGCGCCGAAAGGAGCGAAAGCAGGGCCGAACTCGTCACTTTGCCCAAGGCGATGTCGCGGCGTTTGGTGGGGGTGACGAGCAGCGAGGCGATGGTGCCTCTTTCCTTTTCGCCGGCGATGGCGTCGGGTCCGATGCTCATGGCGCCGGCGAAGAGGAAGATGATGATGAGCATCGGCAAAAGCATCGCAAAACCTTGGGCGGCCATGGTTCTCTCGTCGATGATGTTTTCGGTGGCGAGGATATAGGGATGATAATCCGCGGGGTCGTCGAGACGTTCTTTGATGATGGATTCGTGATAGGCGTTCATCACCGCGGAGAAGCGGGTGTGAGCGCTCGCCGAACTCTGATTGCCCTGGTTGTAAAAAACGGTCACGCCCGGGGGGTTTGGGCTTTTGTCGATGATCCGCTCTTCGAAATCCTCCGCGAAGATGACGGCAAGGTCGATTTTTTCATCCATGATCTGTTCTTCGATGTCGTCGCGGGTCAATTCGCCTTCGATGAAACGATAGTTCATCGTCTCGTCTAGGCGGTGCACGATGGCGTCGGGGACGTTTTCGGCATAGATCTTCGTCTCATAGTCTTCGGGCTCCGTGAACTGCGCCTGCACCAGGGTCCCGATGATCGTGTAGATGACGAAGATGCTCAAGCCCGGCAAGATGAAGACCGTGAGAACGAGTCGTTTGTCGGTGAGGACCCGGTATAGTTCTTTTCGGAATATCACGAACATGTTACGCATGGGCGAAATCACCTGCGCTTTCTTCCACCAGGTGGAAAAAGACTTCCTCGAGGTCACCGTTTTCGTCCAGAGCCTTGACCTTGGCAAGCTCGTCGGAAACCTTCAACTCCCCGTCGATGATGATGCCCACTCTGTCACACATCTTCTCGACGACAGAAAGGATGTGGGTCGAGATGATGATGGCCTTCCCGGCCTCGCGCATCTCCAGGAGATAGTCGATCACCGTCCGTGCCGTCAAGACATCGAGACCGTTCGTCGGCTCGTCGAAGATGATGAAGTCGGGATCATGCACCAAGGAGATGGCGAGGGAGGTCTTTTGTTTCATGCCGCTCGAAAGGTCGGCGACTTTCACCTCGGCGAACTTGTCGATGCCGAACCGTTCGAACTGTTCGGTCCTCCTCTTTTCCATCGTCTTTTCGTCGATACCGTGCAGCCTGGAGAAATATCCGAAGAGATAGTTGGGGGTGAAGAAGTCGTCGAGTTTGAGTTCCGTCGTCAAGAACGCGATGTTCTTGCGGACCTCGATACTCTCTTTCAAGACACTTTTGCCGTCGATGAAGATGTCGCCTTCGTCGGGACGGATGAGGGTCGAGATGCATCGGAGCGTGGTCGTCTTCCCGGCACCGTTCGGGCCCAAGAGACCATAGATCTCACCCCGTCTCGCCGTGAAGGAAAGCCCCTTCACAGCGATGCGCTTCTTTTCGTCGGTGCGTTCGATGCGTCGTTGCTTCCTCGAGAGACGGAAGGTCTTCCTGAGGTCTCTCACTTCCAGATCGGTCATCATCCAACCTCACTTTCATATTGAAGATCGTGTGCCACAAAGGGCATGGTGAAAAAACCCCACGCCTGTCGCGCGGGGTCTTAAAAGGCATCGATGTTGATGGTGATCTTCTTGTGGTTTCTCGAGGCGCTCGCATAGGCTATGGTCCTTATCGCGTTCGCTATGCGCCCGTTCTTTCCGATGACCCTACCCAGATCGTCGCTGTGCACAAGCACTTGGACGGCGATTCTTTCATCGTCTTCGGACAATTTCTTGACCTCGACATCTTCGGGATGGATCACCAGCGGGGTCACGAGGTTCTCGATCAATTTCTCATAATCCACGTCTACAGACATATATCGTCACCTTACTTACGGCTTTTTTGCTGGTGGTATTTCTCCATTACACCCTGTCTGCTCAAGATGTTCTTGGCTGTGTCCGTTGGTTGCGCCCCTTTGTTAAGCCATTCAAGTGCTCTTTCTTCGTCAATTTCGATCAGGCTCGGATTCTTGCGCGGATCATAGATGCCGAGGATCTCGAGATAACGACCGTCGCGTTTGATCCGGCTTTCAGCCACGACCAGACGGTAAAAGGGCTTCTTGGTTGTGCCAAAACGTTGCAAACGGATTTTAACTGCCATATCATTTCCTCCTTGTCAGTCTCCGACCAGTGTACCAGAGACAAGAAGGGTTGTCAAGTGTTTTCGCTTGACACATCCTCGACCTTGTACATGCTGTCGTCAAGAAGGGATTCTTCCACTCTGCGGACATGCTTCAACGCTTCGAGTTCTTTGCGGATCTTCTCCATTCGTTCTTCATCGATATAGAGAACCGCATATTTCCGTTTTTTGTGGAAATAGGCGACGTTGCCTATCTTTTTGAGTCGTTTGAGCACCCGGGGGCTCTTGAAATAGACGATGATGCTTTTGCGGTTGCGCATGGGGAACCTCCTTCTTCCGTCAAGAGAATTTCCCGTTTGACGGGAATCCTGTCGCTCACCGACCGGGCGATTTCGTTCGCGATATCGTCCAAGGCGGTTTGCAACTCTCTTCTGGCGACAAGATAGTCACGAACGGCGGGATGCTCATAGAGAGCTTTTTTCGCCTGACGATATTCTTCCGCCATTTCATCCCGGTCGGGGTGATGACGGCCGTAGCGGTTCGCACGCGCGAAGGCTTCACGGCACGACGAGAAACGCTCGGAGAGTTCTTCCACCCGTTTGTCGGAAAGCATGCGTCGATTGGCTTGGGCGTAATGACGGTACACGGCGGAAGACTTGATCTCATCCACGAGCCGATAGACTTTTTCGATCATGAACTGGTCCATGGAATCACCACGGACATTATAGCACACAAGGTCCGATTAAGGAACTCCTGAAGGTC
>PUKL01000097.1 GCA_003552275.1 Mollicutes bacterium | reverse complement strand
CGAGATAGTCACGCAGTTTGGCCGCCGAACAGAGCATGCCCAGATAGCGGATATCGAGTCCTTTTTCGATGATCCGGTCGACGACGTCGTAATCGTGTTTGTGGCTCGGGGTGCAGACGACGACGAACGAGTCCTCTTTCAGACCTTCATCGTCCAAGAAATCCACAAACGAACTCTCCACGAGGCGGTCGGCGTACGGATACTCATCCAACACCTCTTGGCGGTCGTCGATCACGACCAGGTGGAAATCGAGGGTCTTCAGGATGCGGCCGAGGGCCTTGGACACATGGCCCGCGCCGAAGATGTAGACATGGCGCCGACTGCCGGTGAACTCATAGAAGAGCGCGACCATGCCTCCGCATTTCATGGGGAGGTTCGTGTAGTCGAGCTTTTTCTTCTCCGCGTCCTTCTCGTCCAAGAGATAACGCACGAGCTTGTTCTCGCGGGTCTTCATGAGCTCTCGGGCGGTCTCGATGGCCTTGTGTTCCAAGGCGCCGCCGCCCACGGTGCCGTAGAAGGCTCCGTCGGCGCCGACGAACAGTTTCTTGCCGATTTCGACGGGGCCTTCGCCCCGTTTCTCGACGGCGGTGATGAGAACGCCGTCCATCCCTTTCTTCCTGTATTCGAGAACTTTCGCATAGACTTCGTCCATGGTGTGACCTCACTTCCGGTGGATGGTTGTCAGTCCTTCTCCATGCGGGCGGCCTGAATCTTCTCGGGGGTGATGGGGAGACTCTTGATGCGCACGCCCAAAGCGTTGTACACGGCATTCGCGATGGCCGCGGGCGGGGTGTCGATGCCGATCTCCCCGACCGATTTGGCCCCGTAGGGTCCGCTTTCTTCATAACTGGCGGCGAATTCCGTGGTGAGCTTGCGGATGTCTTTGCCCGTGGGGATCTTGTAGTTGAGGAAATCGGCGGTGACGAGTTTGCCGTTGGCGGCGATTTTCACATCTTCCGTCATCGCCATGCCGAGGCCTTGGACGATGCCGCCTTCGACTTGTCCCTGGGCCAGTTTGGGATTGATGGTGACACCGCAATCGACGACGCTCACATAATCGACGACTTCGTATTCGCAAGTCTCTTTGTCGATCTCGATCTCGACGAATCCGGCCATGAAGGGCGGGGGCGACTTGGTGCCGTAGTAACTCTCGGTGACCGAGAGCTGTTTTTGGTCGTCGTTGTAAAAAAGCGTGTTGGAAAGGTCGGAAAGACTCAGCTCTTCGCCGTCTTTTTTGCTTTTGAAGGAGGTCCCCCTGAAGTCGATGTCTTCCACTTCCACCCCGAGCGAACGGGCCGCCTCTTCGATGAGGCGTTTCTTCATGGTCTTCGCCGCTTTCCACACGGCGTTGCCGCTGACATAGGTCGTGCTCGAGGCGTAGGCCCCGGCATCGAATGGGGTGAGATCGGTGTCGGATGAGTAGACGACCACCTTCTCCACATCGACGCCGAGCTCTTCGGCGGCGATCTGGGCGAGGATGGTGTCACTGCCTTGGCCGATGTCGGTGGCACCGACAAGCAGGTTGTAGAAGCCGTCGTCGTTCAACTTGATGGTGGCAGCCCCCATGTCGATGTAGGGGATGCCGCTACCTTGCATGGCGATGGCCATGCCGACGCTCCGCAGTTTGTTGTTGCCGATTTCACGGCGGGGGAATTTGTCCTTGTAGCCGATGAGTTCCATGCCGCGTTTGACGCAATGGTCGAGCTTGCAGGTCTCCATGTTCATGGCCGTGCCTTCGGTCCCTTCGCCCATGATCTCGAAGATGGGCGAGGTCTCGCCTTCGGCGATCATGTTCTTCTGCCGGAGTTCGACGGGGTCCATGCCCAGTTTTTCGGCGAGCATGTCGATGGCGCTTTCGAGAGCATAGTTGCCTTGGATGGCGCCATAGCCGCGGTAGGCTCCCGAACTCACGCGGTTGGTGTAGACGACATCGCCGTGGAAACGGACGGCGTCGACTTTGTTGTAGAGGGGGAGGACTTTGCTGCCCGTGACCATGAAGACGGTGAGGGCGTGTTCGCCATAAGCCCCCGTGTCGGAAAGCCCATAACAATCGATCGCCGTGATGCGGCCGTCCTTTGTCGCGCCGAGGCGCATGTCGATGCGCATGGGATGGCGGGTGTAGGTCGCTTCGAAGACTTCTTTACGCGTATAGGTGAGTCGTGAGGGTTTCTTCGTCTTCATGGTGACCATGGCGGCGAGCATTTCGCCGTGGATGGCTTGTTTGCCGCCGAAGCCGCCGCCCACGCGGGGCTTGATGACCCGGATCTTGTTCAAAGGGATCTCCAACGCCTGTGAGAGGATCCTCCGGACGTGGAAAGGCGTCTGGGTCGCGGAATAGAGAACCAGACGGTCCTGATAGTCGAGCCGGGCGTTCACCGTGTGCGGCTCCAAAGCGGTGTGGGATTGTGCTTGGGTGTAAAAGGAGGAGGTAACCGTGACCTCGCTTTCGGCGAGTCGTTTCTCGACATCGTCAACTTCCATGTGATAGGCCGCGGCGACGTTCTTCTCGGGCTCGAAACCGATCGGGAACATCTCGTGGATGCCCTCTTCGGCATGGATGATACTCGCATGTCCCTTGGCCTTCTCGAAATCGAGCACGGGCTCTTTGATTTCGTAATCCACCTCGAGCAGTTTCAGGGCGGCTTCCGCCGTCTCTTCGTCATGGGCGGCGACGCAGGCGACTTCGTCGCCGACATAGCGGACATGGTCGTCGAGGGCGTACTTGTCGTGGGGAGAGGGCTCGGGATAGCCTTGTCCCGCTCGGGTGAAGGGATTGCGGGGGAAGTCCTCGTGGGTGAGGACGATTTCCACACCCGGCAGGGCTTCGGCCTTGCTCTTGTCGATGCTTTTGATGCGTGCGAAAGCATGAGGGCTCCTGAGCACCTTGATGACGAGGGCCTCTTTCGGGGCGACATCGTCCGTATAGGCGGCACGGCCCATCATGATGCCTTTCCCGTCGATGGAACGGATTCTTTGGTTCACCGTTTTCGTCTTTTTCATGTCGTATCACCCAGATATCGTCTGATCGCCTTGACTTGGGATTGATAGCCGCTGCAGCGGCAGAGATGACCGACGAGATAATGGCGGATGTTCTCCTCGGTGGGGGCTTTTGCACTCAGTTTCAAAGCATGCACGCTCAAAGCGATGCCCGGATTGCAAAAGCCGCATTGGTCGGCGCCTTCGTCGCCGAAGCATCCGGCCAAACGTTCCGCTTCTTCCGCGATACCTTCGACCGTCGTGATCTTTTTTCCTTCGGCGCGGACGGTGAGATATGCACAGGAAGGGACAGGTTCATCGTCGATGAGGATCGTACAGACGCCGCAGCTCGTGGTGTCGCAGCCTTTGCGGACGCTCGTGTAGTCATGGCGGCGCAAAGTGTCGGCGAGCAATTCGTCGGGACGGATGTCGAAAATGCGTTTGCGGCCGTTGATGTTCATTTCAATCTTCAAGACCGTTCACCTCCATGAGGCCCCGTCGCGTGTAGACTTCGGCGAGGTGGGCGCGATATTCGGCACCGGCACGGTGGTTCGTGCTGTATTTCAAGGACTCTTTGGCGATCCGTGCCGCTTGGGTGATCGTCTTTTTGTCGATGGTCGTGGCGGCAGCGAGGTGGTCCATGGCCGCTTGGGCCAACGTGGCCACGGCGGGGCGGCTGCCGATGGCGATCCGCGTGCCGTCTTCGCTCTTCACGACGGCGACATTGAGAATCGGGAAGTCGTGGGCGGTCTTCTTCACTTTCTTGAAGTAGCCCTTCGCTTTGGTCTTGTCGATGACGACGGCCTTCAGGATGTCGTCGACTTTCCCTTTTTCGGTCAAGAAATCCTGTAAGGAAACGATGCCCCGCTCATGGAAATCGAGGCGGGCGTCCAAGGCCAAAAGCGGTGTGATGCAATCGGAGAATCCGTAACGGCCGATGATGCTGCCGCCGAGGGTGGCGACATTCCGGAGTTGGCGACCCATGATCTCGGAGACGGCTTCGACAAGGATCCCCGAAGCGATTTGCCGCAAAGTGTCGCTTTCTTCGATTTGGGTCAATGTCGTCATCGCCCCGATGCGGATGGTCTTGTCCGTGGTTTCGATCAGATCGAGGTCGAGGCCGGCAAGGTCGACGGCGGTGTCGACCTCCCGTCGGGAGAGTTTGAGCCAGAGTCCTCCGCCGACAATGGTGTTCGACTTGTCCTTCTGCAAAGTTTTGTGGGCGTCTTCAAGCGATTGCGCCCGATGATAGTTCGTGAATTTCACGAGCATTCTCCTCTCTTCTCGAAACGGGTGAGTCTTTCGTGGTCGGCCAAGGTGTCGACATCGACCAAGACGCCTTCATCGTCCGTCTCGATGTATTCCACGGGATGACTATCCCGGAAGCTTTTCAAATCCGCTGCGTCCGGCATGGCCAACAAGGGGTCCTTGAGCGTCTTGTCGAGGAGGATCGGGTGTCCCCTTCTTCCTGCGAACACCGGGACGCGGATGATGCCTTCCCCGCCCAACAAGGCTTCATAGGTCCTCTTGTCGACGGCGGGGATGTCGCCCGGGAGTATGAAAAAATCCCCTGCGACGGAACGGACGCCGGTCTTCACGGAAGTGAACATCCCTTCGTCATAACGGTCGTTCCTGACGATTTCGACCGAGGGATCATCCCTGAAGAGCCGCGCAATCTCGTCGTGATAGTGGCCGGTCACGACGACGATTCGCTGCACATGGGGACGCATACCATCGACGGTGGCCTTGATGAGGGGCTTGCCGCGGAAGGTGAGCATCATCTTGTTGGTGCCCGCCCGCGAGGCGTGGCCTCCGGCGAGAATGATTCCTTCAGTCATGCCACAGTCCTTTCCCGTTCGACAGATTACCGTCGAAACCATATTTATCTAACTTATTAGTATATCATATATGGGCTGCACTTTCCATACCTCCCCTGAGCCGTGACGCTAGAAAAAACGCCCCGGATTCGGGCGTGGAGGATGCTCATGGAAGTTCTTTTTCTTCCTTTCCGCGTTGGACGAGTGCTCGAAAGTCCCGTTTGTGCTTGTAGAGGATGGGGACGAGACAGGCCGCATAAGCGACGACGAAGGCCGTCTCCACCTCCCGTATCAAGAGGACGAGGGGAAGCGCGAGCATACCGATCCCACTTCCCGCGCTCGAGTCGCGGATGACAAGCGACACGAGCCCGACGATCCCGTAGACGAAGAGGATGGTCAACGGCGAGACGACGAGGAGTGTCCCGACGAGCGGACCGAAACCTTTGCCGCCGGCGAACTTGAGAAAGGGACTGAAATTGTGGCCGCAGACGACAAAGAACACGGCGATGGCGGGAAGGTGCGCATAGGTGCCCAATTCGCGGGCGAGGACGACGCTGAGCGCACCCTTGCCGACATCGACGGCGAGGTTCATGAGCCCCGCGAGGAAACCCACGTTCAAGAACGTGTTCATCGCGCCGACATTGCGCGTGCCGATGGTCCTGACATCGGTCTTCTTGATAAGCTTCCCGAGAATGTATCCCGTCGGGAAGGAGCCCAACATGAAGGCAAGAACAACTAACAACACATCGTTCAACATGGTCCGCACACACCTTGTGGTCGTTTTGGTCATCCGTTGGACAAGCGTTTTTCATCGGGACGGAATTTTCCGGCCGAGAAGAGATGTTTGGGTGTTCATGAAGGCGATTTTATGAGATAATAGCGATAGAGTGCACGGCGGGAGGCATAGCGTATGGTATTGAGACACCTTGACGGCGAAACCTTCAAGACGGCGATCGAAGAGACCGCGAAAGAACTCGAGCGAAAACGGCTGAGTCTGAATCGGATCAACGTCTTTCCCGTCCCCGACGGCGATACCGGGAACAACATGCTCGCGACCCTCGAGAGCGCCGTCGAAACGATGCAATCGGCCGCATCGTCAAGACTCGCGGATGTCGCCTTGTTGGCCTACCGGGGGGCGCAAGAAGGCTCGACCGGCAACTCGGGCGCGATTTTCGCCCAGTATCTGAAGGGGATGTCCGAAGCTTTCGATGCCGCCGACAAGGCGGATGCGGAACTGTTGGAGAAAGCCTTGCGACAAGGG
>PUKL01000106.1 GCA_003552275.1 Mollicutes bacterium | reverse complement strand
GAGCCGCCCTGTTCGTCCTTTTCGGCTATCTTTTCAACGCCTGGGTCGTGAGCTGGTTGTTCTTTTTGCTGCTTCCTATCACGAGCATCGTGACAAGAAAGGGCGCGCATCCGCCTTTCACAGCGCTCTCGCCTTTCTTCGCTCTCGCCGTCTTCATGCTCATCGGTCATTTCACGGGCTATTGGCATCCCGGTTGGCTCGTCTTCCTCACCATCCCCGTGATTGGCATCCTCGAGCGGAGTTGAGCCAAGAAATTGTGCTATAATGGATACGGGTGAGGAGGGATACAGTTGAAAGCGCCTTTCCGTTTCATGCGTAACGGGGTCATCCTCCTGCTTTTGACGATGAACCATCTGCTCATCGTCACCTATTTCATTCCCGAGAACCCGCTCACGAACGTGTTCATGATTCTTCTCGCCATCACGAACATCGCCTATCTCATCCGCCATTTCACGTTGACCATCCGTTTGCATCCGTTGTTCAAGGCGGATGACGAGTTCCGGGGACACCCGATCCTCTATGTGAACCTCTTTTTGGGCGTGCTCGTCAACGCCGCTTTGATGTATCTTTTGTTCGTCCATCTCATCGCCAGGATTTTCGCCCTGGGCGGATTTTTGGCCCAATGAACGACGGGTCATGCCCGTTTTTTCCATAAATTCGTTTGTTTAGGGCGTTTGAGTGGTATAATGAAAGAGAACACCGACCAATCTCTCACGAAAGGACATTTTTCGACATGATGAACGATTGGGACAAACGCATCCGCCACGCCCGCTCTTTGATCGCCCGGGGACGTTTCCAACGTTTCGTGACCAAGGACATTTCCACGTATGAAAAAGCACCCGTCACCGACAACATACGGATCGAGGAAATGACTTACTCCCCTTATGTCGATGATGAGACCGGTGCAATCGTCTATATCGCGGAGGCCGGAAAGAACCGACAGCGGTCGCATATCGTTTTGACTTTCCCCACCCGCGATGTCGAAGAAGCCTCCACGACCTACGAGTGGTACGACAAGGATTCCTGACCCCCCCCTCCGTACAACGAGCCCATGCTGAAGATAAATCCTTTGAAAGGGGAATCGAGACTCATGAAAAGACTGCTGTTTTTTGTGACATTGTTCGTTTTTGCCATCACGCTTTCCGGTTGCGGCCTCTTTAGCGATACGCCCGAAGACGTGGTCGATGATACACTGAAAGATTTTGATGGCACCCTGGGCCATCTCGAGCCACTCTTCAACAACATCGAGGACTCCGATGCGAGGACCATCCATTTCCGTTTCGACGGCATCTATGACGACGGCTACGACCGCGAAGTGATGAGCATCGAGTTCTTGAACCGCTTCGTCCGGACGGACACGGGCGAATACACCGAATTCCATCTGGACATCCAAGTCGACGATGAACAGGTCGAGATCCACTTCTTCACCGTCGAGACCGACGAATCGGTGACATTCTATGTCAATTTAGGTCGTCTCTTTGAAGAAATCCAGGAGGACCTCGGCGAGGAAGCGGAAATCGACTTCTTCGAACTGTTCGCCATCGAACACGACTTCGTCCGTTTCGAGATCAGAGAAGACCTGCTCGAGGCCATCACCGATCATTTCAAAGAGGAGTTCGGTGACGATTTCGAAGACGAACTCGGTGTCTCCATCGAAGACCTTGAAGCCATGATCGCCGAGATGGAGCGTTTCGAGAAGTACACGAAACTCGAGTATTACGACTCTCATGAACATCTCGAAGTCGATCTCGAGAAATCGGGGGACACCCAAGTCGAGACCAAGATGACCATGAACCGACCCATGCTCGAAGACCTCATCGGCGACATCTTCGATGATGTCATCGCCGTCATGCGCCATGTCGACGACACCATCCCCGAAAACAAGGAGGATTTCGAGCCTTATCAAGAGATGATGGAAGACCTCGAACGATTTGAAAGCCATACGATGAGCTTGATCCATGAGCCCTATGATCCCACCTACATGGATTTCGAAATCGACTTGCTGCCGCTCATCGCCCAGATGGACCCCGAGGAGGGCGCAAGTTTCGAGAAACTCGAGTTCAGCATGCACATGTCGCTGAACGCCGAAATCGAATTGCCCACTGAATACACCGACATGAATCGCATCATCGATGAAATCATGATGGCCTCCTATGTCGCAGAAGCCATATTCATGCTCCAACAGGCGGCCATGTTCATGGACGTCCTCGATCCGGGTGATTATACCCTCGGACAACTCGAAGACGAGTACGGTTTCCTCCGTCTCCGCTTCGCCCGCTCGAGCATGATCGAGATTGTCGACGATGAGGATTTCGACGTCTTGGGTGACTTCAAGTATCTAGACGACACACCGATCTTCCACGAGGAACTCTCCTTCATGGATCTCATGGAAATGTTCGACCTGGAAGCCCTCTTCGATGATGAGCTCGACATCGACCGCGCTCTTCTCATGGACATGATCGCGCTTGTCGACGAAGAGAACTACGATTTCAACTTCGCCGTCATGCAACTGATCATGGCATTGGAAAGATTCGCCACCGAGATGGATGACATGATACCCTGACGGACAACACGATAAAAAAGACGGGCCCGCGAGCATCATGCTTGCGGACCCGTTTTTTTGTCTCGAGGATCATTGTTCTTCGAAAATGTCGTCGAGGAGACCGTCCTCGATCATCTCGATGGCCAGATCGACGGCCTTCGGATGGAATTGTCTCCCCCGTTCCCGATGGAGCTCGCGGATGATCTCTTGCGGCGTCAGGGCCGGTGAGCAGGGAAAATCCTCCATCATCGCGGCTATTGCCTCGGCCATGGCCAATATGGCGGTTTCGAAGGGCATCTCGTCCTCTTTAAGACCGTCGGGATAGCCCGTGCCGTCATAGCGCTCGTGATGATGACGGACATAGGTGCTGAGTTCGCCGAGGACATCCGAGGCCGAAAGAAGTTCCGCTCCGAGTTCGGCATGCTCTTTCATCGTTTCGTATTCGCTCACGGTGAAGCGACCTTGCTTACGGACGATGTTCCCCGGGATCCCCACTTTGCCGATGTCATGCATGATCCCCGCCCAATAGAGTTCGGAGACGCTCTTCTCGTCGGCGAAGGCCACTTTGGCGAATTCTTGGGCCAAAGTCGCGACATGCTTGCTGTGGCGGCGCATGCCGGGGTCGAAAAGGGCGATCGTCTTCAAGAGGCTCTCGACAAGGTGGCTTCTCGTCTCCTCGTATTCATGGATCGAGGTTTCCGCCTCGAAGAAGTTGTTCAAGAGGTTGTTCAATGTCTTGAAATAATCGAGCATGTTCGGTGTGAAATGTCTGTCGCTGTCTGCGCGGATGTCGAAACTCATCTCGCAACGGATCCCTTCCCCGATGTTCACACTCATCATGATGGCTTCCTTGATGGCGGGATTCTTCGATCGGTATTCGTCATAGTGTTCTTTGAGCGACCTGCGCAGGCGGTCCTCCATGTCTTTCATGTGCAGGGGTTCGTCGAGTTTCTCTTTCCAGGCCTCGATATCGAAACGGATCGAATTGAGAAAGTCGATATCGTAACCGACGGTGTCGATATACCGGAGTCGACCGTCTTCAACGATCAGACAGGCTCCGTAATCGATCCTGTCGAAGAGTCTGAAGATCATCCTGAAGATCTTCGCGGAGAGGATCTCCCCCCGGTCTTGTTCCACCACGGGGCCTTCACTCGTCAAAGTGAAGAGGTTCTCCATCGAATCGACGAGTCTGTCGAGACGTTCCTCCTTGGCCCGGAGCTCTTCTTGTTCTCTCCCGAGGAGCATGCCGACGAAACGGATGGTGAGGAACGTGACGGTCACGACGACGAGAAAGATGTTCACATCGAGTGTGTAATCGATATGTTCGATCCCTTCGGGGAAAGGTGACCAAAGGACCATCGTCGCCATGAAGATGAAGGAACCGACGACAAGGGAACGGAAGGGAAAATAGATGGCGGCGATGACCACGAAGGGGAAGAAGAGGAACTTGTGCTCGAAATAGTTCAAGACGGGCACGGCCTCGTTATAGATGAGAAAACTGAACAGGGCGAGAGCGAGATAGAAACCGACCTCGCTTGTGGAAAACGAAGGCAAAAACGGACGCTTGTCCAGAGTGAGGGCGATCGCGAGCGGGATGCCGAAATTGACGATGCCCAAAAAGTCGCCCGTCGTCCAGATGATGAAACTCGGCAACACATTCGTCCACGCGACGAGCCCGAGCGAAAACAAGGCCAGATTCCCCGCCGCCGCCGCAAGCATGGATATGACCAAAGCGGAACCGAGGGCGAGAAGGACGTTCTTGATATGCAGAACCCAGCGGAACTGCATAAGACGGATGACGAACTCCCGCACGAGGACGATGGAAAGGACCGTCGTGGACGCACTCAGGAAACCGCGGATGATGACAATGCCGAGTTCTTCGGTGCCGGCGATGAACTGTCCGCTGACGTGATAGCCGACATAGAGCCCCAAAAACGCCGCCGCCGACATCTGTGTTTCCCGATACACGAACAAAAAGCCGAAAGCGAAACCGATGGCCGGCCAGATGATGCTGGCCTCATGGGGGCCCAATGTGAAGGCATGACCCATCGGCACCGAGACGGCGCAAGTCAAAAAGGCGAGGGCTCTTCGGACGCGGACGAGAGAAGCCAGACGTTCCTTCATCATATCACCGGGGGGCTTATGTTTTGTGTTGCCTGTTCGTGAACATTCTATCACATTTTGGCGCTTACGACAGCTCGAGGTGACTTTCAGTGGAAAATCCCGGGAATTTTGCTATAATATCGTTCGGAATGGAGGTGATTGTCATGGAAATCGTCGAATGGGTGGGGTATGCCGCGAGTTTCATCATCCTCGTGTCACTCCTGATGCGTTCGCTCAAGCGACTGCGGATCGTCAACACCGCCGGAGCCGCCATTTTCGCCGTGTACGGTCTCATCATCAGTTCCTATCCCGTTTTTTTCATGAATGCGGGCATCGTGTTCATCAACCTGTATTATCTTTGGCAGTTCTTCACTTTGAAAGAATATTTCACCATCCTGCCCGTCGAGAAGAACGAGGATTACGCCAAAGCGCTCCTGGATTTCCACAAAGACGAGATTACCCGTTTCATGGAAGTCTCCGAGCAGACCTTCGAAGAAAGTGATTTCCGCTTCCTGATCCTCCGCAACATGGTCCCCGCCGGCATCTTTCTCGCCCGAAAACGCGATGACGAGACGCTCGAAGTGACCTTGGACTATGCCACCCCGCCCTATCGGGATTTCAAGACCGGCGCCCACATATTCGATCATGAGGGCGACCGTTTCCGTCGTGACGGATATGAACGGTTCATCGCTTTTGCGACGAGCAAGACACATGAACGCTACCTGAAACGCATGGGTTTCGTCGAAACGACAATCGACAACGCCCCCGCGTTCGTCAAAAACGTTTGAATCCCCTTGTCTTTCTCTTTCCAGAGACCGGTCCGGATGCTATAATAGGTGTGTTTAAAGGAAGCAGGGGATACGGATGATCGAACTCAGAAACCTCAGCAAATACTACCATGACAACGGGAATGTCGTGAAAGCGCTCGAAGACGTCTCCGTCACGTTCAAACGCGGCGAGTTCGTGGTCGTGACCGGTGAAAGCGGCAGCGGTAAGAGCACTTTCTTGAACGTCGTCAGCGGCCTCGACCGCTACGAGGCCGGTGAGATGTTCATCGACGGCAAGGAGACGAGTCATTTCACCGGTGACGACTTCGAGCGTTATCGTCGCGAGATGATCGGTTTCGTATTCCAAAGCTATAACATCATCGATGCCTACACGGTGTATCAAAACGTCGATGTCGCGCTCATGATCTCGGGAATGGGCAAGCTCGAAAGAAGAAGAAGGATCAAAGAGATCCTCGAGCGTGTCGGTCTGAAAAAACAGCGCAACCAGCGCGCGAGCAAGCTCTCGGGCGGTGAAAAACAACGTGTCGCCATCGCCCGCGCGCTCGCCAAGGACGCGCCGATCATCGTCGCCGACGAGCCGACCGGCAACCTCGACAAGAGCACCGGCAAGAAGATCCTCGACCTCTTGAAGGAGCTCTCGGTCGACAAGCTCGTCTTGCTTGTCAGCCACAGCCCCAAGATCGCCGAAGAATATGCCACACGCCACATCCGCCTTTTCGACGGTAAGATCACCGAAGACAAAGCCATCAAGTCCGCTTCGACCCATGAAAGCGTCAAGACAAAAAAGCCTCTTTTGGAGGAGATTTCCCCTTTGACGCTTTTTTCGATCGCCCTGCGAAACATCGTCGCCATGCCGAAGAAGAGCCTTTTTGTCCTATTCGCGAGTCTTTTCATCGTATTCGTCTTCGCCATGACGTATGGTTCCTATGTACGTCAGATCCATGCGGGGGGGATGCAATACCACCCCCATTTCCGCAACATGTCCGAAAGCCGGATCATCGTCGCCCGCCGTGACGGCGAGCCTTTCACCGACGATGAACTGGAATCGTTCCGTAACCGCGCTCTCGTCCGGGCGGTCGCACCCTATGACGCCTTTTTCGATGAAGAACCCCGCATCGTGCGTTCGGACGGTGTCAACCCTCCCGAAATCGACGAGTGGCAGATGGATGTCGCCCGCATCCAGCATGCGAGCGCTCTCAGTCCCCGTGACCTCGCGCAGGGAAGACTCCCCGAGAACGCCCACGAAATCGTCGCGACCGAGCCCTATGCCGTCGGGGAGTTCTTGGCCGTCCCCGCCGACCCCTCTTTTTACGGAGGGTTCCACGGGCCGCGGGACACCCCCGCCGACGAGATCGAGGAGTTCATCCATTTCGAGATCGTCGGCATCACCGCCGAATCGCCGACCATCTATCAAAGACACATCCATTTCCACGATGATTTCTTCCGCAGTGATTATGTGAGGTTGAAATCCCTTCTTCCCCATCACGCCCCTTACGTGGAGTTGCAGGATTTCGGCACGGTGAAGATAGAGAACTACTATCTGCATTTCGATGACGATATCGACAAGGGCGACCTTGTCCTGAGCGAACATATCAAGACGGCCTTTTTCGCGGGGGTCCCCGAAGAACAACTGGTCGGTTCGTCGATGCGGTTCTACATCGAGAACGATTTCACCGGGGACGTCCACGAATCCACCGTGGTGGTAAGAGAAATCGCGACGGGAAATCGCACCCAAGGGGTCGCGATGAACATCGAGACCCTCGACAGCCTCTATGCGCATATCGGCCGCCAACAGATCAGTCTCATCGTGCGGGACAGCCATGACGCCCAAAGGGTCATGGACAACCTGGACGGCGAGGTCTACAACTATGTCTATCCCGCCGAGTACACCACGGAGATCGACGCCATCCTCGGGACGATCGTACGCATCTTCCAAGGCGGTTTTTCGTTCGTGTTGCTTCTTGTGCTGTATTTCCTCTCCTATATCGCCTTGAAGAACGTCATGCAGGCGAGGGCCAAGGATTTTGTCATCATGAGAAGCCTCGGCGCGCGTCAAAAAGACATCCATCGTATGAACATCGCCGAGATGGCTTCCATCATGATCATCGCGCTCCTTGTCGTCTTCGGCTTCCTCGTTTTCAACCGGTTCATCCGCACCCCCCTTCCCGACTATCTGCATTACTTCTCCGTCGGCAACTACCTCTTGATGATCCTCGTGATGCTTATCCTTTCCGTCTTGCTCGCAATACGATTCAACTCGCGATTGTTCAAAGACACGGTCACGACGGCCTTCCGGGAAGCGGGTGATGTCGTATGATCCGTCTACAAGCGATCGACAAATACTTCAACAAAGGCCGCAGGAACGAACTGCACGTCCTCGATTCCATCGACCTCGAGTTCCCCGCCCGAGGACTCGTGATGTTTTTGGGCGATTCGGGTTCGGGAAAGACGACCCTCCTGAATGTCATCGGCGGCCTCGACAAGGCCGACAAGGGGACGATCACCTTCGATGGTGAAAAAATCGACAAATACCGCCCCGCCCACTTCGATAGACTCAGGAGTTCCAAGATCGGCTATGTCTTCCAACAATACTACCTTCTCCCCCACGAGACCGTCTATCAAAACATCCGCATGACCCTGCAGATGATCGGCATCGAGGACGAAAGAGAAATCGGCCAACGGATCAACCATCTCTTGGAGCTTGTGAACATGTTGCCTTTCAAGCACCGCAAGGCCAATCAACTCTCCGGCGGCCAACAACAACGCATCGCCATCGTCAGGGCGCTCGCCAAGGCTCCTTCCGTCATCATCGCCGATGAACCGACCGGCAACCTCGACAGCAAGAACACCGTCGAGATCATGAAAATCCTGAAGGCCATCAGCGAAGAGAAACTCGTCATCATGGTCACGCATGAACAGGATCTCGCCCACCATTACGGCGACACCATCATCGAGATCGAGGACGGCCGCATCGCTCAAAGCGGCAAGAACGAAGCCGAAGGCGTCTTCGAAGCCGCCACGATGCAAAACATCTATCTCGGCGACCTCGAAGCGAAAGGGAAGATGGAAAGCGAAAACGCCACCATCTCGATCTATTCCGACAATTCCGTCGACACGCCCTTGAAAGCCCGCCTCATCGTCAAGAACAAGACCCTCTATCTCGATATCGACGAACAATCCTTCAAGAGCGTGCACCGTCTCACGGGACAAAGCGAGACCCGTGTGTATGATACGACGGCGAAAGAACATGAGACCATGACCGAGGCGCCGACGACGTTCGATTACGCGACGCGGTTCCCCATCAGGACGAAACGCGAACGGCCGCTTTTCAAGCTGAAACACGCGGCGGATCGCGCCTTGGCCAAAATCAAAAAGAGCACGAGACTCTCGAAACTGCTCTATGCCGGCTTCGCCTTCGGCGCGGCGATGTTCGCTTTCTCCCTCTACACCCTCGCCAACATCATCGTCATCGACGAAAGCGAGTTCCTCGAAGAGCCCAAATACACATTCGTCGTCGAAGACAAAGAACGGGACACCCTCGAAGCATTCCTTTCCTCCTTCGAGGACGCCCCCTTGCAGGGCTATGGTCTCGATCCCTGGACACAGGATTTCCGTTTCGGGATCCCTTTCTTCTATCAGACGAGACGGGAGATCAACACCAGGGCCGGTGTTTTCGACATCGAGCATGAACAAGGCTCACGGCTCCTCAGAGGCAGGATGCCGCAAGCGCCGGGGGAGATCGTCATCGGCCGGCCCTTGGCCGACGACATCCTCCAAAGCTCCGCCAACCGGGCGAGCGGCATCACCTCCTATGAAGACCTTTTGGACATCGTCCACCACGAAGGTGAAAGCATCCTCGCCGAATCCTTCCGCATCACGGGCATCGTCGACACGGACGTCAAGGCGGTCTACGCTCTGTCGGCGAGCGTCTCCTTCTTTCTCCATGACGAGCTCGCCCCGCTTTCTTTCTATGACGAGCATGAAGGTTTCACGCTCGAAAGCGGTGCGAACATCCAAAACGCCGGTGAGATCCTCCTACCCACGGGATTAGCGGACGCGTATGACACGGGAGAGACCTACACCATAGATGGCATCACCTACGATGTCGTCGGTTTCTACAGTCTCGAAGGAAGAGAGGCCGCCCGTCTCCTCGTCGCGGAAGCGGATCTTCACGCCCACTATTATGCCGTGAGCCACGAGGCGGGGATGACCCGTCATCTCTACACGGATGACCCGACCGCCTTGGAGAGGTATCTCGATGCGGCGGAAGAAGAATATGAGAATCTCTATCAGTCGCGAATCGAACGTGAGCGGGAGATGCGTCTGGGCGCCGTCGGCGGCTTGATGATCTTTTCCGCCGTCGCCCTCGGCGCGACAGCGCTCAGCTTCTTCTTCATCATCCGCTCCTCGCTCATGGGCAGGATCTATGAGATCGGCGTCTATAGATCCTTGGGCGTCCGGCGCAGAGACATTCTGAAGATGTTCTTGATCGAGGTCGTCATCCTCACGTCCGTCAGTTCTTTGGTCGGCTTCTCCCTCATGACCTATGTCCTCCATCTCATCCAAAAAGAGGCCGCAGGAATCCTGAGCCTCTTCGAAATCTCCTTTTTCACTGTCGGCATAGGAGTACTCGCCATCTATGCCCTGAATCTCTTCTTCGGGCTGTTGCCGCTTTATATGTTGCTCAGGAAGACGCCCGCGCGCATCATGACCGCCTACGATCTCTGAGGTCACAACCGTTTCACATAGGCGACGTATCTCTCGATGTCGAACTTCCTTTCAAGACCCCGCGCCACCATCGGGCGGAGCTTGCCGTAGACGGGGCGCTCCTCGAAGCCTTGGTCGTGCCGGCCGAAACACCAGGCGACGGAGGCATACGTGTTCGGGTCGCGTCCGTCGAGGAGGTATTTGTTGTTGAGGTGGAGGATCGTCTCGTAGGCCTCCTTGTAGTCGGCGCTCCAACGGATGATCTGTTTGGCCCAATACATCCGCAAGGTGTTGTGCATGTGTCCGGTCCGTTTCATCTCGCGCATGGCGGCGTTGAAATACTCGTCATGCGTTTCGTCTTTTTCTTTCTCGTAGTCGGTAAGTGTGTAGAGGTGTTCCCTTTCATCGTCGAGATGGCGCTCCATGGTCTCATAGGCCCATGGCAGCGTCATTTTTTCGAATTCGTCATAACCTTCGTGGAAGTAGACGAAGTTGAAAGCGAGACCTCTCCGCACGATGAGCTGTTCGAGGAACGCTTCGGCCGCATGGGGCGGGACATCGCGTTCGGCGAGTCTCTCCTCGACGGCTTGATAGATGGTGAGCGGCGCGATGTGGCCGAAATGGAGATAGGGCGAAAGCTTGCTCGTGAAGTCTTCACCGGGGTCGGAACTCCTGTGATAGTCCGCAAGACGTTCTTCGACGAATTCCGCCAACATCCGTTTGGCCTCGTGTTCACCGCCGTGGTAGTAGAAGCTCTTCTTCATGGTCTTGTCGATGGACAACTTCTTGATGACATCTTCCATCGGCGCCTCGACAAGACCGGGGTCGAACGCTTTCTTGATGCGCAAAGTAGGCAGATGGGCCTCTTCGGTGAATGTTTCGAGGCGTTTGAGGATTTTCGGTCTGATCGTTCTCGCGGCGTATTCGACCTTGTCGCTGGCGACTTCCACGGGGACGATGAGTTCCGATTCGACCTCGTCCGTCCGCAACGAGAAGCTGTCGGCTCGTTCGCAGAGACTATCGCGAACGGCTCGCAAGTGTCTTAGATAGGCCTTGTCCATGACGAAGAGGGCGGCTTTTTCCATATGGGGCACCACCACATCCTCGAAAGTGCCGATCTCCACAAGGAATTCGGCGCCCATCCGTTTGAACGAGGCGGCGAGTGACTTCAAGCCTTCCAAGAGGAACGCGTAATGGCGTGCGTTGGCATCGAGGAACCGCTCCGCGACGCAAAAGACGACCCGGAGGGGGACGTTCAGGGCGTTGGCCGCTTTCGCGGCGTGGGCGAGGGCGAAGTTGTTCTCGGTGCGTTGGGACTGCTGCATCCAATAGAGGACGTGGGAGCCGTCCTTCTTCAAGGGATGATCGAGCCGGTTCTTCAATCTTTGCGGATGCATCTGGGACTCCTATGATTGACGTGGCGGGGGAAAGGTCGACGCTTTCGGTTCTCAAGCCCATTATACGTCAAGGCCCTTGTTTGATGCAAACGGGGTGTTTCGATTCCATCCGTTTTTCGCGAAGCGCGAAATGCTTTCGCTCCGCTTTATTATTACGGGCCTTTGTCGTATAATGAAGGTTGAGGAAGGGAAAGCCGTTGTTAGGAGGCTTCAATTTGGAATACTATATCAACCCTTCGCATTTTGCGAAAAAGAAGGATTTTCTCATTCGCGACTTCAACCAGGACACCCTGTTCAAAGTGAAAGGGCGTTTTTTCCTGCGGCTCAAACGACTCGAGATGACCGACACCGAGGACAAGACGATCTTCAGGATGACCAAGCGTTTCACGCTCGGGTTCGTCCGAAACTATGAAATCAAGACCGCCGACGATCGTGTCGTCGCCCGGATCAGGAGGACGTACGGTTTCTTCCGTCCCAAGTTCACCGTGTATGTGGGGGAGGAATCATTGGACCTCGAGGGTTCGTTCTACCAACACGAGTTCGCTTTGAAAAAGGGCGAGAGGTTGCTCGCGCAAATATCCAAGCAGGTCTTCCCTTTCGGTGATGCCTTCGCGATCGATGTGCGCGGCGAAGAAGAGGAAAAACTCTACCTGTTCTTGATGGTGGGATTGGACCAGTTCATCCATGAGTTCAAAAAGACCTTCCGCTGATTGTATCATCTGTAAGAGCGCGACCCGATCGTTGTCGGATGAAGCGTTGAACATCGCCTATGACGTTTGCCCCGAGTGCGGTTATACGCGCAAGAAGGCGTGTTTTCATCCCGAACCCGCCGCCGAGAAGGCGGTCTACGACACCCATGAGAACACGATGGAGAATGAAGGCTATGTCCGTATGCTGGAGGACTTTCTCGACCGGGCCGTCCATCCCTTCCATGCGCCTTCCCACGCTTTGGATTTCGGTTGCGGTCCCGGACCGGTCCTGTATGAGCTCCTCCTCCGGAGGGGCTTTTCCGTACGTCGCTACGACCCTTACTACTATCCCGACCGGAGCGTGTTCACCGAGACCTACGGAGTCATCACCGCCACCGAGGTCTATGAACACTTGGCACATCCCCTAGAGGAGACGAAACGACTCGCGGCCCGCTTGGAAAAGGGGGGCATCCTCGCCGTCATGACCAAGTTCCGCCCGCCGAAGGACGAAGATTTTCTCACGTGGTGGTACCGCAGGGACGTCTCCCATATCGGCTTTTTCACCGCAGAGGCTTTTCGCGTGTTGGCGAAAAGGACGGAGCTTCGTTTGCGCCACACCGATCGAGAGAAGATCGTCGTGCTGCAGAAAGGATGATAGGCATGAAAGTCCACACTCCCTACGAGGAATACCGAACATTCTTGCAAGAACATCTCCCCGAGGGCATCGAGATGGCGAAAACGAAAGAAGAAGCCCATTGGCTCATCCAGGGGAGATTCACGGAAGCGGACTATCATGAAGGCCTCCGCGGTGTGATCATCCCCTTCACCTCACACACCGGGGTCGACATCGATTTCATGAAGAAGAAGGGGCTGATGCTCTTCAACACCACCGTCCATGCCCCCTATGTGGCGGAGAGGGCCCTACAGTTGACCCTCGCCCTTTTAGGCGGCATCATCCCCTATCACCAAAACCTCACTAGGGGGCATTGGTCGAAACGGAGTTTCCTCACCGGCAGAAGGTGGACCTCTCTGTATGGGAAACGGGTCGGCCTCTACGGCTATGGCCGAATCGGTCGCGCCTATCACGACCTCGTCCGTCCTTTCGGTGTCGAAGTCTATGTCATCGACCGCGGCAAGGACTATCGTGACGCCAAGACCGTCCCCGACCTTCCCGCCTTGGTCGATAAAAGCGATGTCGTCGTCATCGCCGCCCCCTTGAACGAACACACCGAAGGCGCTTTCGACGAAACCGTCCTCGGCAGGATGCAAGGCAAATGGCTCATCAACATCGGGAGGGGCCTCGTCATCTCCGAGAAAGCTCTCTATGATGCTCTACGAGAAGGCATCCTCGCGGGCTTCGCCGGCGACGTCTGGTTCAACTACCCCAAGCGAGGGGAAGATGCGTCGCCTTCCGCCTATCCCCTCGCCGAGTTCGACAATGTCGTCATGAGTCCTCATGTCGGCGGTATGAGCTTTGAAAGCCGCAAAAAGATGCAAAACCATGTATTGACGTTGTTGAAGATGGTCGCGAAGGGGGATTTCTCCGGTGCGCTCGACTTGGAAAGACTATGATGAAAGAGACACTCTCTTTGCCCGCATCCGCTTGCGGAAGGGGACCAAGAATTACGAAACCTATTATCGCGACAAGGAAGAACGGCGCCAAAAGGACGACCCGCTCCGCGGCGACAACTTCCTGCAAAATCTGCGCGAGAGTGCGGCTTTCAAAAAGAAGCATCTGCCGCTCATAGAGGATTTCGACCGCCGTGCCGTGCGGCTCCACGAGGAATCCCTCCGCCAGCGCCCCGCAGAAACGAAAGTGGATGTGACCACGGAAGAGCTCTTCGCTTTCGCCAAAGCGGCGGGGGCTTGCGACGTGGCTGCTTTGGAGCTCACAAGGGCCGACTTCTATAGCCACCACGGCGGCGTGGACGGCATCCGTCCCGCCAAAGAGCATGGTGAGCCGGTGCGTGCGGATTATCCTCGTGCTCTCATCTTCTGTGTCGGTATGGATCGGGGGCTTCTAAGGTTCGCGCCGCGGTTCGAAGCGCTCCATGCGACCAAGGAAGCCTACTACCGGGTGGCGAAGACCGGCGCGGCCGTGGCCCGCCACCTGCAGGAAAAGGGTCACAACGCCCTCTTCACGGGGGAACACCACTACATCGCCCCCCTCGTGCCTTTGGCCGAGCGAGCGAATCTCGGCCAACGGGGGATGTTGCATGTCCTTGTCCATCCGGTCCATGGGCCGAGCATCCGCCTCGGGGCCGTTTTCACAGACGCCCCCATCGCCGAGAGGAAGAAGCCGCACGTCAGCATCAAGGACTTCTGCAAACGCTGCGCGCTCTGTCTCATGAATTGTCCCACGCAGGCCATAAAGCCTTTCTCCCGTGACCGCCCGGTCTTCGACGAACACAAGTGTTATAAGATGTTCCAAGCGTATGGGACCGATTGCGGCATCTGTCTGAAAAGTTGCCCTTTCACCTACGGCATCGACTCCGCTCGCCTCGATGAGGGAAGAGAGACCATAGACCGTATGGTGGAAGAGCATCTCCAAAAACATGGACGCATCCCGAAACCGCTGATCAAGAGCCCGTTTCGGAAAAGTTGAGGAGTGATACTTTGGAAATCGTCGTCGACATCCACGGCATGACCGCCTATGATGCCCAAAAACACATCGAAAAGGTGATCCGTGACGCCTCAGAGGAGGTCACCGCCATCCGGGTCATCCACGGCCACCGCAGCGGCGAGAACCTCAGAGACATGGTCTCGGACCCGAACGCCATCCGCAGCCGCCGCATCAAGCGTCGCCGCTACACCATGAATCGCGGCGAGACCATCCTGGAGCTCTATTGATGTTCAAGTCGCGCCTCTCGGTTCTTTTGTTTTTGCTGGCGGTCGTCGCCGGGACGCTTTTTGTGGCGCTTTCTTTTCTCACGGAGAGTCTCAACGTGGTGTTTTTGCTTGTCGGCATCATCCTTTTCTCCGCGCTCTTTTTTGCGGCGGAGATCACGGGCGGCCTCCTCAGGATCAAGAAAGAAGAGGAAAAGCGAAAAGCGCGCATGCGACCCTGCCAAGACTGTGAGGCGCCGCTCTATCCCGAAGATGAGATTTGTCCCTACTGCGGGAAGGAACAAGAACACACCATTGAATCGCGAAAAAGCCCCTGAATTCGCCCCTTTTTCATTGACACCGCGCCGTTTTCTTGATAAACTTTGACTATCAAAACAAATGGGAGGCTCTTATGAGTAAAATCGGAATCATCGCTTGTGGCAACTCGGGGATAGACTATCTCAAACATGACTATGATATCCGCATGATCCGTTCCACCCTCATCTTCGGCGACGAAGAATACGAGGATTTCGTCGACATCAAGGCGGAAGACTTCTACAAGATGCTGGTCGAGAAGCCGGAGCTCCATCCGACCACGGCGCAAGCGGCGACGGGCGTCATTCTCGAACACTATGAGAAGATGAAAGAAGAAGGGTTCACCGACATCATCTTCATCACCATCTCGAGCGGACTCTCGGGCACATACGAAGGGGCGAAGATCGCTTCGACCATGATCAGCGGGGTGAACGTCCATGTCTTCGATTCGTTGTCGGTCTCCTATCCGCAGGCCTATATGACCCTGCGTGCCGCCGAGATGGCCAAACAGGGCAAGAAGGTCACCGAAATCATCGACGAACTGGTCTGGATCCGTGAACACCACGGCATCCTTGTCTCGGTCGACACCCTGAAATATCTCGTCAAGAACGGCCGTCTCTCCGGGGCCCAAGGTTTCGTGGGGTCGCTTTTGAAGGTCAAACCCATGCTCCATCTCTCGCGTGAAGGCAAGATCGAGCCCGTCGAGAAGATCCGGACGAGAAAGAAGGCCATGCAGCGGATGCTGGACAAGTTCGCGGCCGAAAGGACGGAGAAGGACCTCGAGGTCTTCATCGCCCATGCGAATGCCCACGACGTCCTCGAAGAGGTCCGCCAAGGCCTGCTCGAACGTCGTCCCGAACTCAAGGAAGTGAAAGACTATCCCTTGACGCCGGTCGTCGGCGCCCATGCCGGTCCGGGCACCATCGCCATCGGTTGGATCGTCAAAAAAGCATGAAATTCCCGCAAGCATCCGTTATAATGGAATGATACAGGAAGAGGGAGGAAGCACAATGGCGTCCACAGCAAAAAAGGTCATCAACGAGCTATTGGTCGAAGTGTTCAACCACATCCTTTCGATCGAACAGGAACACTTGCGTAAAAGAGGCGTCGACCTCTCCATGAACGAGGTGCATGTGCTGGAAGCGGTGAAAAAGAGCGAGGAGGCGACGATGTCCAACATCGCCAAGCGCCTCCGGGTCACGGTCGGCACCCTCACCTCCTCGATCAACCGCCTCGTGAAGAAAGGCTATTGTGAGCGCTACTCGAATCCCGAGGACCGCCGCAAAGTCTTCGTCCGCCTCACCGACGAGGCGGAAGAGGTCTTGCGGATTCATGATGATTTCCACGATGAGATGATCGATGCGACACTGGAGGATCTCAAGCTCGAAGAAAACGAGCTTCTGATCGAGTCGCTCGAGAAACTCTCCGCCTATTTCAAGGAAAAATATTGAATCGCACCTTGGGGGTAGACAGCCGATGTTAAGCTCCGATGTCCTGCGCGGCCATCTGGATACACTCGTGTTGAAACTCGTCACCGAAAAGGACCGTTACGGCTATGAAATCGCCAAAGAGATCAAGAGCCGCACGGACGGTCTTTTCGAGATGAAAGAGGCGACGCTCTATTCGACGGTGCAACGTCTGGAAAGAAACAGTCTCATCACCTCTTACATCGGCGAGAAGAGCCACGGAGGCAAGCGGCGCTATTATCGCATCACGTCTCTCGGCAGTGCCTATCTCAAAGAAAAAGAGAAAGAGTGGCAACACCTGAAGGACATCATGGGCATCTTCATGGAGGATGAATTATGAAAAGGATCGACAAGTTCGCCAAGGACGTGTTCCGCCATGTCCCTTCGACCGAAGAGGAGAATCACGAACAACTCGCGGAAATGCTCAAGGAGAAGGTCGACGACCTCAAGGAACAGGGCATGACGGAAGAAGAGGCCATCGACAGGACCATCGAGGAGTTCGGGGACGCCGAGGACTATCATGACCTGGGCATCGCGAAAGAGAAGCGTCGCCATCTGCGCATGAGAATCCTCGTGAAGAACAAGAACGCGCTCCTTTTCTCGGCACTCTCTTCCGCCCTCATCATCGGTATTGTCGTCGTCGTCAATTTCGTCTTTCTTTCGGACCATGAGCTCCTCGGGCGTCCATGGTCGCTCGTCGTCGCTTTGGGGGTCCTGTTTTGGCCATTGAGTCTGCTATATAAATTCTTGAATAGAAAAGGGGAATTGTCATGAAAAAAACGGCTGTCATCGCGGTGAGCACCGGTTGTCTCGACTACTTGGATCTATCACACGAGAATCTTTTCATCATCCGCTGCAAGATCATCATGGGAGACAAGATCTATGACGACTTTGTGGACATGAACGCCGATGACTTCTATTCGGCGTTGAAAAACGACACGAGTCTTGTGCCCACGAGCTCCATGCCTTCGCTCGGTGAAATCAACGAGACTTTGGAGACCATCGAGAAGAAAGGTTATGAAGAGGTCATCATCAACACCATCTCGAGTCAGCTCTCCGGCACCTATCAGACGTGCGAGATGGCCAAACGCTCCTATGAGGGAGATCTCGAGATCCACCTCGTCGACACACTGAACGCCGCCATCAGCGAAGGGTTCCTCTCGATCGAAGCGTTGCGGCTCATCGAAGAAGGCAAGACCGCCAAAGAGATCGTTCCCCATCTCGAGAAGCTCCGCACGGCGCGGACCCAGTTCTTCATGGTCGACAATCTGCGGCTCCTCGTCAAGAACGGACGCCTCTCCGGGGCGCAAGGGTTCATGGGCAGGATGTTGAAAATCAAGCCCATCCTCAAGGTGAACGACGAAGGCAAGATCGTCCCCCACGAGAAGATCCGCACGCAGAAGAAGTCCCTCGACCGCATGGTCGAACTCATCCTCGAAGAACTCAAAGGGTTGGACAACTTCGCGATCATGTACAACACCTCCGACAACAAGGAAGGCTTCGAATATGTGAAGAGCCGCATCGACGCCATCCACCCCAAAAACAAGAATTATGCGGCCCCCATCACCCCCGTCATCGGCGCCCACACGGGCACCGGCACCGTCGGGGTGGCCTGTTTCGACCTGGGAGCCGCCAAGAAGTAGTGCCCGAAGGAGGATGCGACATCCTCCTTTTTCCTTGCCCTTCCCTTGCCCGCGACCGGGTTCCGTGTTACACTACTACCGCTGAAAACTTGACAAAGAGGAATCCTTTATGAAGTATGACACCCGCCGGCTCGTGTTGCTGGCCATATTGCTCGCGGTGAGCATCGTCTTGAACATCGTCGAGCGCCTCGTCCTCATGGGGTTCACCGGTCTTCCCATGGTGCGGCTCGGGCTCGCGAACGTCGTCGTTCTCATCGTGCTCTATGTCCTCTCTCCGAAGGACGCATTCATCGTGCTCGTCTTGAGGATTCTCCTCGTGTCGCTCTTGGCGCCCGGGAGCACGGTCATCACCTTCCTCCTCGCGCTCGCGGGGGGACTCGCCGCGTTCACGGCCATGTATGCCTGCAAACGGACGGGGCGTTTCACCATCATCAGCGTGAGTGTGGCCGGGGCCTTCTTCCATGCCGTGGGTCAGATCCTCATGGCGATGTTCGTCCTCGCCACGGAAGAGATCGTGTTCATCCTGCCTTTGTTCTTGGCGCTCTCCATCCCGACGGGCATCTTGACCGGTCTCATCGCCAAGAAGACGGCGGCGATCATCAAAGGACAACTGCGAAGCTATCGTTATGAGGAATGAAAAAAACTCCCGCCGGGAGTTTTTTTATGGGCCTATAGCCAAAGATATGAGAATAGACAATCTTTCAGCGAGAACGGATCTTCAGGACGAAAAGCGTCACGGCCCCCGCCAAAAGCAACACCCCGCCCCCCACGATGATCGGTGCGATACAGGGCGAACGCTCGTCGAGCTCTTGTGGGGCGTGGTTGCCGAAATATTCGGCCGTGAAGCCGGAAGTCGTGAGAATCCGGCCGTGATTCGTGTAATAGAGGGCTTCCATGTCGTCGAGCTCTTCCACATAGGCCAAGGATTCCTCGATGGGCATGAGGTAGGCCGCCGTGACGAGGATGTCCCCGACCAGGGGATCGTCTGTCGTCATCCAGACACCGAGCGGATACTCTTCGCCCCGCCGGCAGAGGAGCCAATCAATGAACCTGTTTCCGCGTTCCTCCTCTTCGAGGGTGCCGGTCGGATGGAGGGTGAAAGGGTCGATGAGATGGTGGTAGCGGACACCGTCGACATCGAAATAGCGTTCATAGTTGCCGCTGGAGACAATGGAGTCGCCGTCTTGCAAGGAAAGGCGCGCGAAATACTCGCGCTCGCCCCGGATGACGGACCAGAAGTCCGGCTCGAACGTGGGGTCGATCACATCGATGACCCAAAGACCGTCATCCGTCCGCGGATTGGGGCCGTAGACCTCGATGTTGGAAGTGCCGGCGTTCAAGATGAAAGCCTCGATATATGGGATGTCTTTCAAGTATTCCGCCGCCAGTTTTGCCCCGTAGCCTTTGGCGATGCCGCCGAGGTCGAGACTCATCCCTTCTTCGATCATCACCGTGAGATTCTCTTCATCGAGGGTGATGCCTTCGATGTCGGTGTGGGCGTCGGCTTGTTCGAGCTCTTGGGCGGTGGGGAGGACATCGGTCGGAAGCTCACAACGGAGACCTTCACACATATCGAGCCGTTCTTGCCAGATGTCGATGACGGGGCCGAGCGCGATATTGAAATAGCCGTTCGTCAGATCATGGTATTCCTTGCCCATGGCGATCATCTCGAACAGCCTCGCATCGACCTCGTGCGGGACGGAGGGGTTCTCGTTGATCGTCTTCACGTTGGTGACGCCGTCGTAGAGCTCGAAACGGTCGGCGATCTTGTGGAGTTCGGAAAGAAGGTCCTCCAGACCCGCGAGGATGGTCTCGGGATTCCCTTCCGGCGTGGTGTGGAAGACGATTTCGATCGTCGTGTCGAAATACTGGGTGAAGATCCGTTCGTTCCTCTCCAAATCGCTTTCGGCCGAAAGCGACAGCTGGAAGGAAGAGAGAAAAAAAACAAACGGCATGACGACGATTAATAGCTTGGTTTTCATGGGGACCCTCCTTCCGGTCACCGTCATTATATCACAAAGGAAGCGACCGTTCTTTGCCGATGTCAGAAAAAAAGGGGATGCATCCATCCCCTTGTGGCAATCAGTCCAACGCGTCTTTCACGGCGTCCAGATAATTCCGGACACGGACTGTGACACCGCTCACGGCATCAGCGGGGTCGGTGATTCTACCGTCCTCGATGTCATAATCGAATTCGCCTTGGTTGGCTATGATGTCGGCGGCGAGCATGTCGACTTGTTCGACCCAGAGATAGTCGTCGTCTTCTTGCATGATGTAGTCGAGTCCGTAATTCAGCGTGCGCTTCGTGACGGTATCTCCACCGCTCCGATAGCCCGAATCGATTTTGATATGCTCGATGAAGCCGTCCGCGTTCACGGCGACGACGGCATAGTCATAACTGCCGTTGTCGGCGAGGCTGCTTCCGAAGAGAATACCGCTCGTGTAGGCGCCTTCATCCGAGAATGAGGCCACTTCGAAATCGGCGGGACTCTCACCTTCGGCCAAGCGGGCGCGTTGAAGCGCATTCTCCAAAGCCGTGATGTAGTTGCTTACGCGTACGGTAACGCCGCTCACGGCATCGGCGGGATCCACAAGGCGTCCTTCGTCGAGCTCATATTCGAACATGCCTTGGGTCTCGACGACGTATCGGGCGAGCATATCGACTTGTTCCACCCAGAGATAGTCGCCGCTGCCACTCATATCATAGTCTTCACCGCCGTTGAAATGACGTTTCGTGACGATGTTCTCACCGTCTTCATAGACGGAATCGACAATCGCGTCCCGGATGAAGCCGTCGGCATCCACATAGATATAGGCGAGTGCGGGTTGGTCGCCTTCCGAGTAACCCAGATGGAGACCGGGGCGATAATCACCCTGTTCATCCGCGGTACAGGCTACGACCATGAACACACTGAACACGGTAATCAGGGCGAGTAGTGCTTTTCTCATGATATATTTCCTCCCAATGATGTATATAGCTTTAATCTTGTCTTCGGCAGACAAGTCATAGAGAATTATAGAAGATACCGGTTCACAATTCAAAAGATACACATGAAAAAAAGAACGCAAACACCGAGTTGCATCATGGAGTGGGAGAGTTGCGTAGTGGGCGTGCGTTCGGTTATACTGTCTAGGGAGAAACGGCAAAGAGGGGGGGCGGACCATGAAGAGAAACGATATCGTGCTGATCGGGATACTACTTGTCGTGGCGCTTTCCGCCCTTTTCGCCGTCCGCGCCCTCCAAGAACGGACGCGTTTCGACGACGGTACGGCAGCGGTCTATCACCAGGGCCGGCTCGTCTTGAGCATCGACCTCGCCGACGGAAGCGACGAGGTGCATGGCGATGACGTCTTCGTCGCCGAAGACGTCGAAGGGGTGAACACGATTCTCGCCGCCCATTTCGACGGCAGGGAGATTTCCTCTGAAAAAGCCGGCGAAGGCCGTTTCTACATCGTCCCCGGCAACAACGGCCCCGTCACGATCCGTTACCGCGACCACATGGTCGAGGTCATCGACGAGACGAGTCCGCGCAACATCTGCCAACACCAAGGCCGGACGAATTCTCCGTTCAAGCCGCTCACCTGTCTTCCCAACGACGTCGTGATCCGCATTCTGCGGCCCGGTGAAGAAAGCGACGGCAGTATCCGCTAGGAGGGATGCCATGTCCATCCAACAATTGTTAGACATTTTTGAAGTGTTGCTCTTTTTCCTCATCCTCGCGGTGACCTTCAAAGCGTTCATGAGTCTCGACATCACCAAACATTTCCGCAAAGGGTCTGTCTGGCAGATCCAGATCGTCTACATCTTCGCGAGCATCGCGCTCTCCTATCTCGTGCTGAAAGCCTTCATGAATCTGATCGAGCTCTTCCAGCGCCTTTTCAACTGAAAAGCTCACGGTGTGTCGACGGGAGTGGCTTCGGCCGCTCCTTTCGTCTTGTCACGGAGTTCGCGGAGGAAAGCCTCCGCTTTCTTTTCTTCGATCTCCACCAAGAAGAAGACACCCGCTTCGGTGTAATCGCGGGAAACGATCCGTGCCGACCCTTGCAAGAAATCCTCGATCCTGCCGCCCCGGACGAAATCCAAAGCGATCCGGTAACGGATCATGGTCTTGATTTCTTGGATCTTCGCTTTTTCGACACAAGAAGAGGCGCCCCGTTTGTAGGCGCGCACGAGTCCGCCCGCGCCGAGTTTGATTCCGCCGTAGTAACGGGTGACGACACAGAGCACGTTCGTGAGGTCGTTTTTTCTTAGCACCTCGAGAATGGGGAGACCGGCGGTCTGTGAAGG